>JABIRP010000295.1 GCA_018699735.1 Rhodospirillaceae bacterium
CCAACCTCGTCCAGCGTCGCGGCACCGGAAACAATACGTCCGGCGTCGACATCCATATCCTCCGACAGTCGGGCATAGGTTTCGGGATTACCGCAAACCTTGATGACCGGCGAAATCGCCGAACCGACCACAGAGCCGCGACCAGTCGAAAACATCACCACATGCGCGCCACAAGCGATCAACTCGGATATCTCCGCATTGTCATTGATGTTGGGAAAACCGAACCGGACCTCGCCATCTGGGATCATATCCATCAGATAGAGCCCTGGAGTCGGCGGGATATCACCCGGCTTCAAAAGCCCGACAATCTCGGAGGCACCGGATTTGGCATAGGCGCCCATGGATTTCTCTTCGATCGTGGTCAACCCACCATCGGCGTTGCCCGAGGAAAAGCTCCCGTGTCCGAGCGTCTCGTAGTACCGCCCGGCCTTGGCGACGGCGCGAATAATCTCGCGGCCAAGCTCCGGCGTCGCGGCCCGGTCCGCCATGGTGTGCTCACAGCCGATCAACTCGCCGGTTTCCTCGAAAATGCACGCCGCTCCTTCCGGTATCAGCAGGTCGAAGGCACGTCCCATGGCCGGATTGGCGGCAATCCCGCTGGTCCCGTCAGAACCTCCGCAAATGGTGCCGACGATAAGCTCGGAGGCGGCCATTTCCACCGGCTGCATGGCGTCCAACTCGGCCCGTCGCTCGGCCACCCAGGCGCGCCCAGCCTCGATGGTGGCGCGGGTGCCGCCGGTTTGCTGGATCGTCATGACCTCAACCGGCCGGCCACTGGCCCGGACCGTGCGAACCACCGATTGCTTGTCGAACCCCTCACAGCCGAGCGAGACCAGCAGAACAGCCCCAACATTCGGATGCGTGCCGAGCCGCTGCATCATATTCTGACCATGGGCATTGGGATAACACCCCTGCCAACCGATCACATGCACATCGTTTTCGCGCAACGGCATCGCGATCTCGCGCGCCACATGGTGGGCGCATTCGACCATATAGGCCACCAGCACCACATTGCGGATGCCCTTGCGGCCGTCGGAGCGGAGGTAGCCTTTCATGACGCGAGCTCTCTTCCCGAAATCAGTGATCCTGGGGTCCGACCGAAATTACGACCCGTCATCCCCGCGAAGGCAGGAATCCAGAATGCCGCCCGCCATGGATCCCCGCCTTCGCGGGGATGACGAGACGTAATCGGTGGCTCCTTCATCTCCCAGTCTCCTCAAAAAAGGCATCCAGGTTATCGACCGTATAGGTTTCGATGTAATCGCTCTTCATGTTGTGCAGATGCACATGCCGGCCACGCGCAACTGCGTCGGTGGCCGAGCCAATCGGTGCGCCATACTTCAAGATAGTTTCACCCAACGTCAGATCGCGCCGAGCAATCTTGTGACCGAGCCCGATGTCTTCGATGAGGGTGACGGTTTCGCCATCAATCATCATCTCAGCCCCAGCCAAAAAGCTGGACCCGGCCACCAGGACATTGTCCTCGGGAGCGAGCAGAATGAGGGTTGGGCTGGAAGGTTCGGTCATCTGGGATCTTGCCTAAGCTGAAGTCAGCAGATCCTACATCCTCGGCAGATGAATGCCAGGGCTCTAATCCGACTTGGCGCGGCACTCCTTGATCCAATTCCGATAAAACGAGACAGATTTGTCGATGCCTCCGGGATCGAGCGGTTCGTATTCGTCCCGCAGAGCTTCGAGTTCCCGCAACACCTCTAAGGCTTCGTCGTAACGCCCAACCTCCGCGAGCCAATAGCTCAAACTATCGAAGGCCACAGCGCGTGGAAACGTGTCATTTCCGACGACCAGCGGTAGTGTGCGCGATATTTCCAAGGATTTTCGAAAGGCATTCGTCGCTCGGTATTCGAAACCCAGGTCAACATAAGCCATGGCGAAAAGCCCGAGGATCGTTGCCTGTTCCCAGGGGGCGACGTCTCCCATGAGCAAGTCCTCCAGCCGGATTATCTCATGCAGGGCCAATGAGCGATCGCCGAATTCAGCGTAACGCTTAGCCAAATTCAAGGCTGGGTAAAAGACATTCAGGTCGCCACCGATGCTGACTTCCCGCTTCAGATAATGCAGACGTTCGATACCGCGATGCAAAACATCGAACCGGGCGCCGAGGAGGCCCAATTTCGTCTGCACCCGGATGATCCCGTTCACAACCGGCGCAATGCGCGGTGGGTCGAACAGCTTGTCGATCAGCTTCACAGCGGTCCTGAGGGATCGTTTTGCAGCACCAAGCTTTCCGGCCGTTCCATCCATTCTCGCTTGGGCCACGGCGTCGCAAATTCGTTTGGTCACCGGATGTTCGCATTGACGAGGGTCTTCGAAAATATCAGGCAGAAATTTCGCATTGGCGTGAGTGCTCACGATGGACAGGAAAAGCAAAAATCCTGCTGCAAGGAATAATCCTCTCACATTACAACCCTTCAATGATTAAATATAAATAACAACTAACGATAGTCGTTTTACAGAATTAGTCAAACACATGACGCTTACCAACCCTTCCCCTCCCTCCAAGCTTTCCCCTAGGATAGCGCCAAATCGGATAAACCCGGAGGGAGGGGCAGGTATGGAAGCGGATCAGGTCAAAACGGCGGCGGACGCAATCGCGATTGTCGAGGAACGCGGGCTGACCCACGTCAAGGTTGGCGTGTTCGACATGGATGGTGTGCTGCGCGGCAAGTATATGGGCCGCGACAAGTTCGTCTCGGCCCTAGATGGCGGCTTCGGGTTCTGCGACGTGGTGCTGGGTTGGGACAGTCAGGACCAGCTTTACGACAACGTCGAGTTCACCGGTTGGCACACCGGCTACCCCGACGCCACCGTGCGGGTTCTGCCCCAGACCTGCCGCGAGATCCCGTGGGAGGACGACATGCTGTTCTTCCTCTCGGAGTTTGTGGCCCCCGCCGAGGCGATCTGCCCGCGTGGTGTTTTCAGGAGCATCACCGAGAAGGCGGCGGCGATGGGATACACCTCCTTCGGCGCCTGTGAGTACGAATTCTTCGTCTTCGATGAGACGCCGCATTCGGTGCGCGAGAAGGGCTACAAGAACCTGAACAACATCACCCCGGGTTTCTTCGGCTACTCGATGCTGCGAAGCTCGGTCCTGTCCGAATTCTACACCCAGTTCCTGGAGGTCTGCGAGATCATGGACTTCCCGATCGAGGGGCTGCACACTGAAACCGGCCCCGGCGTGCTGGAAGCCGCGATCCAGGTGGACGAGGGTCTGGCGGCCGCCGACAAGGCAGCCCTGTTCAAGACCTTCACCAAGATCTTCGCCCAGCGCAACGACCTGATGGCGACCTTTATGGCCAAATGGTCGATGGATTGGCCGGGACAATCCGGCCATATCCATCTGTCGCTACAGCACAAGGACGGCGGCTCGGTATTCCACGACCCTGCCAAACCGCACAACATGTCCGACGAGATGCGTTGGTTCATCGGCGGCCAGCAGGCATTACTGCCGGAACTGCTGGCCATGGTGGCGCAAACGGTGAATGCCTACACCCGGCTCATCCCCGGGTTCTGGGCCCCGACCGACGCCACCTGGGGCGTTGAGAACCGAACCACGGCCCTGCGTGCCATCCCGGGCTCGGCAAAGTCTCAGCGGGTCGAGTACCGCCTCGGATCGGCCGACGCCAACCCTTATATTGCGATGGCGGCGGCGCTCGGCTCCGGGCTTTGGGGCATCGAGAACAAGATCGAACCGACAGCACCGGTCGAGGGCAATGCCTACGAAAAGACATTTCCGCGCAAGCAGCAGCTTTCACGCACACTCTGGGATGCGGCGCAGGCATTGAAGAAGTCGAAGGCCGCGCGGGCATTGTTCGGGGATGCCTTCGTCGAGCATTATGCGGCATCCCGCGAGTGGGAGGAGCGCGAGTTCCGACGCCACGTCACCGACTGGGAAATGGAACGCTATTTCGAGATCATCTGAGTGAAATTGTAAGGAAGAGATCATGAACGCCATTACACCGAGCGCCAAGAACCACGCGGGTCTGGCCGGGCTGGATTCTCGCTTCGTCGCGGTCGCCGATATTCCTTGGGAGCAGACCCGCTTCCCGGGCGTGGAGATCAAAGTGCTGATTGAGGACAAAAGCACCGGGCTGCTGACCACGCTGTTGAAGATGGCGCCGGGCGCCAGGCTACCGGACCACGAGCATGTCGAGATCGAACAAACCTACGTCATGGAAGGCCGGCTGGTCTGCGCCGAGGGCGAATGCACCGCCGGCAACTTCGTCTGGCGCCCCGCCGGCAGCCGGCACGAGGCCCATACGCCGGACGGGGGGCTCATGATCGCGTTCTTCATCCGCCCGAACGTCTTCTTCGACCAGGACCCGGACGGCGAGAGCTTCCGTTGACGCAAAGGTGGTTGAGGGGCGCTCCAATCAGATATGGATCGCCCGCTTGTCCACTGCCAGGGCCGCTTCCTTAACCGCCTCGTTTAGCGTCGGATGGCCGTGGCAGGTCCGCGCGATATCTTCCGCCGAGGCGCCAAATGCCATCGCCGTTGCACATTCGTGGATCACGGTTCCGGCGTCGCGCCCCATGATGTGGACCCCCAACACCTTGTCGGTCGTGGCATCGGCCAGGATCTTCACGAAGCCTTCGGTGTCCCCCACAGAGCGGGCCCGGCTATTGGCCATGAAGGGGAAGTTTCCGGTCTTGTAGGCAGTGCCGGCCTCTTTCAACTGCTCCTCGGTCTTGCCGATGACGGCGACCTCGGGCTGGGTGTAGACGATGCCCGGCACCAGGTTGTAATCCACATGCCCGGTGCCGCCGGCCATGATCTCAACGCAAGCAACCCCATCTTCCTCAGCCTTATGAGCCAGCATCGGGCCTGGAATTGCGTCACCAATCGCGAAGATGCCGGGAACGCTGGTCTCAAAATCCTCATCGACCTTGATGAAGCCGCGCTCGTCGAACTCGACGCCAACTCTATCGAGACCCAATCCGGTCGTATGCGGCCGCCGGCCGATCGACACCAATACGGTATCGGCTTTCATGGTCTCGGGTTTTCCGCCCGCTGCCGGTTCGACCGTCAGGGTTACGCCCGACTTGGCCGCCTTGGCGCCGGTGACTTTATTCGAGAGCTTGAACGTGAAACCCTGTTTGGCCAATACACGCTGGAATTTCTTGGCGATCTCGCCATCCATACCGGGGACGATGCGGTCGAGGAACTCGACCACGGTCACCTTAGAGCCGAGACGCGCCCAGACAGAGCCTAGCTCCAGCCCGATCGCACCACCGCCAACGACCACCAGATGCTTTGGCACCTTGGTTAGCTCCAGCGCCCCGGTAGAGGTGACGACCTGCTTTTCGTCGATCTTCAGACCCGGCAACGGCATGGATTCAGAGCCGGTCGCGATCAGGATGCGCTCGCCTGTGATTGTCTTCGCCTTGCCCTTCTCGGGTTTGACCGAGACCTCGCCGACGGCTTTGATCGTGGCCGTGCCCTCGAGATGGTCGATTTTGTTTTTCTTGAACAGGAAGGCGATGCCCTTGGTCAGATTATCGACCACATCGGCCTTGTTGGCCTGCATCTTCTTCAGGTTGAGCTTGAGTTGGCCGATCTCGATCCCGACCTCACTCAGATGCCCGGACGCCTCGTGATATTTTTCCGAGGAATGCAGCAGCGCCTTCGACGGAATACAGCCGACGTTCAGGCAGGTCCCGCCCAATCGCGGACGCTTCTCCACGCAAGCCACCGTCATACCAAGTTGGGCGGCCCGGATTGCGGCGACGTAACCGCCGGGACCGGCACCGATAATGATCAGATCGTAGCTGTCGGCCATGACCTCTTCCTTTTCTCAGGAGCAATGTTTCTCGGGACTACATATCCAGCAGAAGGCGCCTTGGATCCTCGATCGCTTCCTTCACACGAACCAGGAAGGTGACCGCCTCGCGGCCGTCAACGATCCGGTGATCATAAGACAGCGCCAAGTACATCATCGGCCGGATTTGCGTCTCGCCATTCACCGCCATCGGGCGTTGTTGGATCTTATGCATACCGAGGATGCCGGATTGCGGCGGGTTCAGGATCGGGGTCGACATCAACGAGCCATACACACCGCCGTTGGAAATCGTGAACGTGCCGCCGGCCATATCCTGGACCGTCAGCTTGCCGTCTCGGGCCTTGCGGCCGTACTCCGATACGCCCTTCTCGATGTCGGCGAAGCTGAGCTTGTCAGCATCGCGTAGCACCGGAACCACCAGACCTGTCGGCGTGCCGACCGCGACACCGATGTCATAATAATTCTTGTAAATGATCTGATCGCCGTGGATCTCGGCATTCACCGCAGGCAGTTCCTGCAGGGCCGCGACCACCGCGCGCACGAAGAAAGACGAGAACCCGAGCCGCACGCCATGCCGGCGCTCGAAGCCAGTGCGGTATTCGTCGCGGAAATCCAACACCGAGGTCATGTCGGCCTCGTTGAAGGTGGTCAACATCGCTGCCGTGTTCTGCGATTCCTTCAAGCGCCGTGCGATCGCCTGGCGCAGGCGAGACATCCGCACCCGTTCCTCTCGCGGATCTTCCGGGCGCGGCGGCAGCTCGCCAACGGCCATCGGGGCCGCAAAGCCAGCCGGAGCAGCAGCGCCCGCTTTCGCCGTTGCGGCCTCAATCGCTGCCAGAACATCGGCCTTAACCAACCTGCCGTCCTTGCCGGTTGGCTGAATCTTGGCCGGATCGAGGTTATTCTCCTCGACCAGTCGGCGAACCGCCGGCGAGAGTGTTTTCACCTCATGACTGCTGGCAGCTGCAGCGGGAGCAGGCGCCGGAGCGGGTGTGGGAGCTGGTGCCGCAATTGCTGGAGCCGGTGCGGCCTCCGCTGGAGCGGCCGCCGGGGCAGCAGCAGCCGGGGCAGCAGCAGCCGGCGCCTTGGCCGCAGCCTCACCCTCGTTGATCACCCCCAACAGGGCGGCAACCTCAACGTTGGCGCCTTCCTGAACCAGGATTTCAGCCAGAACACCGGTCGCCGGCGCGTTGACCTCAAGCGTCACCTTGTCGGTTTCCAACTCGACCAACGGTTCGTCCATCGCGACGGCATCGCCAGCCGCCTTCATCCATTTGGCCACCGTTGCTTCGCTGACCGATTCGCCCAATGCCGGAACCCGAATTTCCGTAGCCATTTGCCCTCAATCCCCTCATTCGCAAAAGATCGTTCGTGCTCGTTCCTACTTCTTGCGAGCCCCACCAGTGGGTTTCTTAGCAGTAGTTTTCTTAGCTGTGGTTTGCTTAGCTGTGGTTTGCTTGGCGGCAGCTTTCTTAGCTGGAGCCTTCGCAGTTGGCGCCTTCTTGGCCGCTGTCTTTTTCGCGACTGTCTTTTTCGCAACCGTCTGTTTCGCTACTACTTTTTTCACCGCTGCTTTCTGCGCCGCTGCCTTTGATTTGCGCTCACCGCGTCCAGTTCCGAGTTTTTGGCCGGCATGCAGGGTCAAGGCTTGATCGACGAGCTCTGCCTGCTCTCGTTGATGGCGTGAAAAGCTGCCGGTCGCCGGTGCTGCTGCTTCCGGCCGACCGGCATAGATCGGTCGCTTGCAGGCACCGTCCAACTCGATCAACACATCTTCCAGGCGCCGATCCAGGAACGACCAGGATCCCATGTTCCACGGCTCTTCCTGGCACCAGACGACCTCGGCCTGCGGGAACCGCGCTAGCTCTTCCAGCAAGGCCCTACGCGGGAACGGATAGATCTGTTCCAACCGCAAGAAAAAGACATCCTTGATGCCGCGCTTGGCCCGCTCTTCGTAAAGATCGTAGTAGACCTTGCCGGTACACAGCACGACGCGCTTCACATCCTTGTCGTCGCAGAGTACCTCATTATCGTACATCACCCGATGGAAGGTCGTGCCCTCACCCATCTCCGCCAGGCTCGACACACAGAGTTTGTGACGCAACAAGGACTTCGGTGTCATGATAATCAGCGGCTTGCGGAATTCGCGGCGCATCTGGCGGCGCAGCACGTGGAAATAACTGCCCGGCGTCGAGCAGTTGACGACCTGCATGTTGTCTTCGCCGCAGAGCTGGAGGTAACGCTCAAGACGGGCAGAGGAATGCTCCGGGCCTTGGCCTTCATAACCGTGTGGCAATAGCATCACCAAACCCGACATGCGCAACCACTTGTGCTCGCCAGAGCTGATGAATTGGTCGACGATCATCTGGGCACCGTTGGCGAAATCGCCGAACTGCGCCTCCCACATGATCAACGCGTTCGGCTCGGCTTGACTGAAACCATACTCGAACCCGAGCACCGAGGCCTCCGACAGCGGGCTGTCGATGACCTCGTAGTGTTCCTGCTTCTCGCGAAGGTTATTCAGCGGTTCATAGCGGCGCTCAGACTCTTGGTCGACCCAGACCGAATGGCGCTGGGAGAACGTGCCCCGACCGCAATCCTGGCCACTGAGGCGAACCGAATTGCCCTCGGCCAACAACGATCCAAAGGCGAGTGCTTCACCGGTTGACCAGTCAATCCCCTCACCGGTTTCGATCGCCTGGCGTTTTTGATCCAAAACCCGCTGAAGCTTGCGATTGATCGTTAAGCCCTCTGGAACTTCACAGAGCTTTTGTCCGATCTGGCGCAAATCCTTGATCGGTACTGCGGTCGAGCCCCGGCGCTCGTCGCCAAAGGCAGCCTTCATTCCGGACCACTGACCTTCCAGCCAGTCAGCTTTGTTCGGCTTGTAGGCCATGCCGGCTTCGAACTCTATATTCAAGGTCTCGTTCTGCTCTGAAACCATGCCATCGGCCAGCTCGCGGGTGAGTGTCCCCTCGGCGATGAGCTTCTCGGCATAAACTTGCCGGGTCGTGGGGTGGCCACCAATTTTCTTGTACATCAGTGGATTGGTGAACATCGGCTCGTCGCCTTCGTTATGCCCGAAGCGGCGATAGCAGATCATGTCAAAGACCACGTCGACACCGAATTCCTGGCGGAACTCGATAGCAATGCGAGCTGCGTGCACGACGGCTTCCGGGTCATCGCCGTTCACGTGGAAAATTGGCGCCATGACCATCTTGGCGACATCCGTCGGATACGGCGAGGATCGGGAATAATGCGGCGCCGTGGTGAACCCAATCTGGTTGTTGACGATCACATGGATCGTGCCGCCGACCTGGTATCCACGCAATTCAGAGAAATCGAAGACTTCCGCCACCACACCTTGGCCAGCAAAGGCGGCGTCGCCATGCAGCAGGATGCCAAGGACTTTCTTGCGTTCCGGATCATTACGCTGCGCCTGTTTGGCGCGCACCCGGCCAATGACCACCGGGTTGACGATTTCCAAATGCGAGGGATTGGCGTTCAAAGTCAGATGAACGTTCTTTCCGTCAAACTCCCGGTCCGAGGACACACCCTGGTGGTATTTGACGTCTCCAGAGGTACCGAGGTCTTCTGGGTTTGCCGGATTGCCAAGAAACTCCGAGATGATCGCGCGGAACGGCTTATCCATGAAATTGTGCAGCACGTTCAGTCGGCCGCGATGCGACATGCCGACGACCACTTCCTCTAGACCAAGCTGACTGCCACGCTTGAGGATCTGTTCTAGGGCCGGGATCGCGCTTTCACCGCCGTCGAGACCAAAGCGTTTGGTGCCGACGTATTTGACGCCGAGGAATTTTTCAAAACACTCGGCCGCAGTCAGACGTTCAAGGATGGCCTGCTTGCCGCGCGGCGTAAAATCGGTCTGATTGCGGACCCCTTCAATGCGCTCTTGAATCCAAGCTTTTTGGGCCGGGTCCTGGATGTGCATGAACTCGACACCGATCGTGCCGCAATAGGTCCCCTCCAAAACTTCCATGATCTGGGTAAGCGTAGCGGTCTCAAGACCGAGCACCATGTTGATAAAGATCGGTCGATCCCAATCTTCGTCTCCGAACCCGTACTGAGCGGGATCAAGTTCGGGGTGATAGGTCGGTTCCTGCAATCCCAGTGGATCAAGTTTGGCTTTGAGATGACCGCGGATCCGGTAGGCGCGGATCAACATAATGGCGCGAAGTGAATCGAGGGTGGCGGCGCGAACATCGGCGGCCGACAGGTCGCCACGACCCACCTGACCCCGGGCGACGTCCTCGACACCCTCGGCCTCGGCGACCATGTCTTCGTCCTGCTGGCCGATAACCCGAGTGCCGCGCGGGGCCCAACTCGGCCCGCGGTTGTCGTTTACAAGGGTCGGCAGATCATCCTGAAGCGCGTCGAAATAGGCACGCCATTGTTCGTCCACCAGGGCTGGATTTTCCAGGTACCGCTCGTAGAGCTCTGCAATGAACGGCGCATTTGCGCCGGTCAGGAATGTGCCCGTGTCGTCGAATTGGGTCGCCATTCGCCCCTCCTGTCAGTCCCGATACCCACTCAAATACGGGAAAAGAGTAGGCGAAGCCCACTCACTTGAACATAAGGTTAAACCACGGGCCCCTTTATGTCGAACCAAGTTCGCATAAAAAGGACGGAACCTTTTGATTCCGCCCTCTTTTTCGTATCGATCAGCCCTTCATCGCCTCGAGCATTGTCTCGCCCAAAGCCGCCGGCGAGTCCGAAACCAGCATGCCGGCCGATCGCATGGCTTCCTGTTTCGATTCGGCCGTCCCCTGGCCACCGGAGATGATCGCACCGGCGTGGCCCATGCGTTTGCCCGGAGGTGCGGTGACACCGGCAATGAAACCGGCAACCGGCTTTTTGACTTTGGATTGCTTGATGAACTCCGCGGCCTCCTCCTCGGCCGTGCCGCCAATTTCACCGATCATGATGATGCCTTCGGTCTCATCGTCGCCAAGGAACATGTCCAGACAATCGATGAAGTTGGTACCGTTAACTGGGTCGCCGCCGATACCGATGCAGGTTGTCTGGCCTAGCCCGGCAGCCGTAGTCTGGGCCACCGCTTCGTAAGTCAAAGTCCCCGACCGCGAGACGATGCCGATCTTGCCGCGCTTGTGGATATGGCCCGGCATAATCCCGATCTTGCATTCGTCGGGCGTAATGACGCCCGGGCAGTTCGGGCCAACAAGACGGCTACCGGAGCCGGCAAGCACGCGCTTGACCTTGACCATGTCGATCACCGGGATGCCCTCGGTGATACAGATGATCAACGGAACTTCCGCATCCAGCGCTTCCAGGATCGAGTCGGCCGCGAATGGCGGTGGGACATAGATGACACTGGCATTGGCGCCGGTTTTGGCAACCGCATCATGCACGCTGTCGAAAACCGGCAAGTTCAAATGGGTTTGTCCCCCTTTGCCCGGGGTCACACCGCCGACCATCTTGGTGCCATAGGCAATCGCCTGTTCGGAATGGAAGGTGCCCTGACTGCCGGTGAAACCCTGACAGATGACCTTCGTGTCTTTATTGACCAGGACCGCCATCAGGCTGCCTCCTTCACCGCTTTGACGATTTTCTCGGCCGCATCGCCGAGGTTGTCGGCCGACGTGATCGCCAAACCGGAATCTGCCAGGATTTGCTTGCCCTGTTCAACGTTGGTGCCCTCCAGACGGACCACCAGGGGCACGTGCAAGCTGACCTCCTTGGCCGCCGCCACCACGCCCTCGGCAATGATGTCGCAGCGCATAATACCTCCGAAGATATTAACCAGGATGCCCTCGACATTTGGGTCGGACATGATGAGCTTGAAAGCAGCGGTCACCCGCTCTTTGGTGGCACCGCCACCAACATCCAGGAAGTTGGCCGGTTCGGACCCATAAAGCTTGATGATGTCCATTGTTGCCATCGCCAAGCCGGCGCCATTGACCATGCATCCGATCTGGCCGTCGAGTTTGACGTAGTTGAGTTCGTGCTTGGCAGCCTCGAGTTCGGCCGGGTCTTCCTCGTCCTCGTCGCGCATTTCTTCCACGTCCGCATGCCGGAACAATGCGTTGTCGTCAAAATTCATCTTGGCGTCGAGCGCGATGACCTCGCCGGCACCGGTAATGACCAGCGGATTGACCTCAACCATCGAGGCATCAAGTTCGATAAACGCTTTGTACATTGCAGCCAAAAACTTCACGGCGGCGCCGATCTGCTTACCTTCCAACCCCAGCGCGAAGGCGATCCGGCGACCGTGGTGCGGTTGCAGACCGGTAACCGGGTCGATCGGAATGGTGATGATCTTTTCTGGAGTGTTGTGCGCGACCTCCTCGATCTCCATGCCGCCTTCAGTCGACGCCATAACCGTAACCCGGCTGGAAGCGCGATCCACAAGTAGGCTCAAATACAGCTCACGGGCAATATCGCAGCCATCCTCTATATAGATGCGCTTGACCTCTTTGCCAGCCGGCCCGGTTTGCTTGGTGACCAGGATAGAGCCCAGCATTTCACCAGCACTGGCGCTGACATCTTCGAGGGATTTGACGACACGAACACCACCTTGGCCGTCCTCATTGCCCTTGAAGCGCCCGGCACCCCGGCCACCCGCGTGGATTTGGGATTTGACCACCCAGACCGGTCCGCCCAGTTCGCCCGCAACCTTGGCCGCCTCATCCGCGGTATAGGCGACGCCGCCCTTGGGCACCGGCACCCCGAATTTCGCCAAGAGCTGTTTGGCTTGATATTCATGAATGTTCATGGATCCCCGTCTTTCTCATGCTGTCACGGTTTCGTTCACGCCACCACGCTGGATCAAGAGACCAACTTCGAAGCGGCCTCATTCAACTCGCGAACTGCGGCAACCGAGTGGTCAAACCCGGCTCGGTCCTCATCATTGAGCTCGATCTCGACGATCCGCTCGATACCACCGGCACCGATCACTGCCGGAACGCCAACGTAAACCCCGTCAAGTCCGTATGGGCCATCACAGTAGGCGGCACAGGGCAGGACCCGCTTTTTATCCAGCAGGTATGATTCCGCCATCGAGATTGCCGAAGACGCCGGTGCGTAGAAGGCAGAGCCGGTTTTCAGCAAGCCGACGATCTCGGCCCCACCATCACGGGTCCGCTGAACGATCTCAGCGATCTTCTCTTCGGTCGACCAACCCATCTTGATCAAATCCGGAACCGGAATTCCGGCAACAGTCGAATAGCGGATCAACGGCACCATGGTGTCACCATGACCGCCAAGCACAAACGCGGTCACATCCTCGACCGAGACGCCGAACTCCTCGGCCAGGAAATACCGGAAGCGTGCGCCATCGAGAACGCCGGCCATACCGACAACCTTGTTGTGCGGCAGGCCACAGCAATCACGCAAAATGCCGACCATGACGTCGAGTGGATTGGTGATGCAGATGACGAAGGCATCAGGGCAATGCTCCTTGATGCCAGTTCCGACCGCTTGCATAACTTTGGTGTTGGTCCCGATCAGGTCGTCGCGGCTCATCCCCGGCTTACGCGCGATGCCGGCGGTGACGATCACCACATCCGCACCCGCGATATCGGAGTAATCGTTCGCCCCCGTGACCGAGGCATCGAAGCCTTCAACCGGAGAGGCTTCGGCGATGTCGAGTGCCTTGCCTTGGGGCACGCCCTCGACAATGTCGAACAACACCACGTCGCCCAAATTCTTCATACCAGCCAACAGCGCCAGTGTGCCGCCGATATTGCCAGCGCCGACGAGCGCGATTTTGTTGCGAGCCATTTCCTATTAATCCTCCGTGACGGATCTGCGTGATGCGGCCATGGTAAATCGAAAACCGCCAATTACCACGCCTTGGATCTTGCGGGCGGTTTAGCGCGAAATACGATTTCGGGCAAGGTCGGGCACTTTAAGCGGCGGCGCGGGCACTCGGAAGTTCAACGCTCGGCGCATCCAGTTCAACCTGCATCAAGCGGTCCAAACCGGGTTTGATGTCACTCATCATGAAATCCGCACGCTTGACCGGGGCCCCGCCACCGTTGGGGAACTTCTCTTCCCATTCATACATTTTGACCGTCAGACCGGCGACCACCTCGGCCAATGAGGCTTGGTGCTCTTCGATCAGATGTCGCACGCCATTGAATGTTCTGGGCGTGACCGCATCCCAGTCTATCGACGTGTTCTTGTCGAAATTCTCAAACCGCGCCGAGACTCGGGCCGCCACGTCACGAATAATTATAATCATTCGTTTCAACTGATCGCAGAGCGGCTTGTCATTACTCATGTAGGAATTCACAACCACTTCTTCGATCCAGCCGGTAAGTTTGTTTAAACTGGGAATCACACTGGCGAAGTAACCGCGATAATAGGCGAGCGACAGAAACACGTCGCCAAACCCATCCAACATATTGGGCAAGTCGTCGAGATCGACCTTTAATCCATCGGACAATAAGACCAGACGTTGGCGCACCGCATCTGCGTCTGGATTGGAAATCAATTCAATCAGTTGTTTGGGATCTTCTAGCGTCGGGCCGCCTTTTTCACCGTAGAGAAAATTAATGAGGGGACGTGTCAGGCCCCGCATATGGACGAGCAGCTCGCGCCGTTTGCTCTCGGTCAAGCTGAAAGCGTCCTGCTGGTCGACCTTGATGCCTACATCGCGGAGCGCCCGGCGAACCGAATAGCAATCGAACGCCGGTAGGGCTGCGAGCTTACGGATGATCGAAAGATCATGCTCAATCGTTCCTCTGTCGCTTTCGGCGCCAAAATATTTCGGCACATCGTCAAAATCGATCTGCGCGCTGCCAAGTTCACGCGCGCGGTAAAGTTCGATCTTGATGTCCAATCGCACATTTCGAACCAGACGCGCACGTCTAAGCGACCGATTTTCCAACGGCATAAGAAGTAACGGCAGAGTATGGATCGAATCCCGATCGAAATCGGTGATGATCGAGTTGGCCTCGTCCTCGGCATCCGGTGTTACGGCATCCATTACCATCCACGTCCCCACACATTAATTGTACACAATCTAAATGAATTTTACCCAAATTCTAAGAAAATAATCCCGTAATGATACGTATGAACCAAAGGATAGTCTCATCAGTGCGGGTCACTCTCGGCGCGAGGCCTCAATGTAATCGATCGATTGCATATCGATCAGGCGAGAGACCGTGCGCTCAAATTCAAAGCCCCAGTCGTCGCCGGACTGCAACTCGTTCGGTAGAGCCGCAGCTGAGGCGACCAAATTGATTTTGCCGTCATAGAGAGTGTCAATCAGGACGATAAACCGTCGAGCTTCGTCGCGTCTGTCACTATCAAGGATCGGAATATCTGAGAGAACGATGGTGTCGTAGCACTTGGCGATTTCCAAATAATCCCCCGGCCCCAGGGGCACCGCGCAAAGGTCCGCAAAGCTGAACCGGGCAACACCCTCCGCAGCCATGGGCACGGGAATGATCCGCCCCCGAAAGTCAATCGCATCAGGCGCCGCCGGTGCACCCTCGGTCAGATCGTGAAAGGCAAAGTCCAATTTTGCATCGGCCTCGGCACCGCCTGGCACATGGTAAACCTCCATGCCCTTCAGCTTCTCCAGACGATAATCGGTTTCCCCTGACAGTTCGACCAGATCCATCCGCTGTTTCAGGATGTCGATGAAGGGCAGAAACAAGTCACGCTGCAGCCCACCTTTGTAAAGGTCGTCCGGCTCTCTGTTCGAGGTTGCGACGACCACCACACCTTGTTCGAACATCGCGGTAAAGAGCCGTGAGAGCACCATCGCATCGGCTATGTCCCGGACCTCGAACTCATCGAAACAAAGCAGCCAGGCATCATCGGCCAGGCGCCGCGCGGTCGGCCGGATGGGCTCGGCGGTGCGGCTGACTTTGTTGGACTGACGCCACTCGTGGATCAGCTTATGCGCTTCCTGCATGAACTCGTGGAAATGGATCCGGCGCTTGCGTTCGACCGGCGCGGCTTCAAAAAACAGATCCATCACCATGGACTTGCCCCGCCCGACGGAACCATGGATGTAGACCCCGTTCGGCGGCGGCGCCACCGTCCGGCGGCTCAGACCCAGCCGCGCGACCAGCCCGCCGGTATGGGCATGCGGGCGATAACCTTGCAAGTCCTCGTGCAGACGTTCCAGAGATTGAATGGCAGATAATTGCACTGGGTCGCGCGTAATCTCGCCGGCCTCGACCAGCGCTTCATACCGCTCCAGTGGATTTCCGCTCATGGGCACTCCCGCTGAATGACCACCTCTTATCGACCACCACTGGCCATCAGGATGGTGCCGACACAATAGCTCGCCTTGTCGGACAGCAGCCAGATGATCGCGTCAGCCATTTCCTCAGGCTGTCCAGCACGGCCGATCCGGATGGTCGGGCCGAACTTCTCGATCCGTTTGGCATCACCGGCGGTGGCGTGAATTTCGGTATCGATCATGCCAGGTGACACCGCGTTGACGCGAATGCCCTCGGCCGCGACCTCTTGAGCCAGACCCCAGGTCCAGGAATCCACCGCAGCCTTGGAAGCCGCGTAATGCACGAATTCTCCGGGGGCGCCGATGCGGGCCGCGATCGAGGAGAGATTGACGATGGCCCCGCCGGTTCCACCGTTCTTGGTCGACATCCGCTTCACAGCCTCACGGCAAGCGATCATCACGCCAATCACATTCAGGTTCATCACATCGTGCATCGCGGCACTCGTCATGGCCTCGACCCGAGTGATTTTGCCAGTGGTTCCGGCGTTGGTAACCAGCCCCTTGACTGGCCCCAACTCGGCCTCGGCCTGCTCGAACAGCGAGATGATATCGGCTTCAACGCCCATGTCGCCCTGCACTGTGATCGCCTTTCGGCCTAGCGAGCGGATCTTGTCGGCAACAGCCTCGGCCTCAACCTGGCTGCGCGAGTAATTGACGGCCACATCCCAGCCGTCCTCAGCCGCCTTAATTGCCGTCGCCGCCCCAATGCCCCGCGCGGCGCCTGTAACGATGCATAGTCCCTTGCTCAACGAAATCTCCCGCCCCTAGTTCAGTATTCTCACTCAGCCGCCACAGCGACTTCACTCAACAGACAATCATCCGCCAAACATTCAATCGCCGTGAAGTCACGATGGGCGATAAATTCCGGACGCTTGAAGCGACGGATATGATTGTCGACATGGCAGAGGCTCAGATAATGGATCGTCCGGTCCCACGGGCTGATGTTGCCCGGTGAGGCATGCACGATATTGGCATGGAAAACCACGGCCGAGCCCGGTTTGCCAGTCGGCGCCACGATGCCGTTCTCGTTCGCCAGCTTGCTCACGGTTTGCTTGTCCAAAGTCCAGAGCGGGTAGGAGGTGGTCAGAAGGTCGTGGCCCGCTTCGATCACGCCAAGCTTGTGGCTGCCCGGTATAAACATCAATGCGCCGTTGACCGGCCTGACCTCATCAAGGAACAGCGCGATATTCATGGCGCGCGGCTCCGGCATCAGATCATCGCGCGACCAGGTGCCGTAGTCCTGGTGCCACTGCCAAACATCGCCATCGAACGCGGCCTTGGCGTTGATCTTGTTCTGATGCATGTAGACCGGCCCATCGACCAGCTGCATGACCGGCTCTACCAGGCGCGGGTGACGTGCGACTTTGGCAAAAACCTCGTTGTAGGTATGCGCTGCGAAGGCGGTGCGGACCGCATCCCCATCACTTTCGCGCCAAACCTCGTCGCGGCGCATGGTGTAGATCTTCGGAACCTCGGCATTGATGACCGCCATCTCGTCGGCCGAGAATAGTTCGGGGAAAAACAGGTAGCCGGTCTCATCGAACTCGGCGAGTTGTGCGTCGGTCAATTTCATCGGTCTCTCCCGAAATCAGCGGGGCATGTTAAGGTGGTTGAATGACACGAGTCATCATCATTGGCAATGCGGGAGGCGGAAAATCAACGCTATCGCGCCGCCTCGCAGAACTGACAGGTCTTCCGTATCACTCACTCGACGCATTGATGTGGGCGCCGGGTTGGGTACAGCATCCGGACTATGGCCGCCGTCACCAAGAACTGATCTCGAATGAGCGCTGGATAATCGATGGGTTCGGTACCTGGGAGACCGTGCTGTCCCGGCTGGATGCCGCCGATACCGTCGTGCATGTCGATCTACCGTTCTGGCGCCATGTCTGGTGGGCAACCAAGCGGCATATCAAGGTCTATCTCGGCGATCCTCCACCAGCCCCCGAAGGCTGCGACTATCGTGGCGCATTCTGGCATTTGCTGACGATCATGTGGCGGCTGCATCGGGTCTGGCGGACGGAGCTGTTGGCCGCACTCGCCGAGCGTGACAGACTTAAGATCTATCATCTGCGCTCGCCCGGGGATTTCGAACGATTTCTCGCCGAGGCCGGTTGACCGCCTCATTCCCAGATATCAGCTCTCGGGCATTGGGCTATATTGTGTATCGACCTGTTCATCAGGAACGCCCGCACCAATATCGATGAACTGGCGCTCGTGAAGCTCGTACCGGGTCAATCGTCCGGGTTCAGTCCAAGTGTGTGGTAATTCGCCAATCACCATGTCGGAAAACATGAAGATGCGACCGCCCGCCGCATCGAAAGTCATCGGCAGGCCGACCGCCTCAATGCGGGTATGGAGCCCGGATTCGAAATACGTCGTCATCACCACGCGCATCCCGCAGGGATGGCTCGCCGGCACCAAGACCCCGAGATAAGCCTCCTCACGGCGCTCCGGGGCTACGAAATCCAAATAATCCAATCCGGTCGGGTCCTTGCCGTATCTCGCAGCGACATGGGTGCCGACAAGGCGCAACAGAGAGCGGCCCGGCTCCCGCAGATCATGCATCTCCAGATACGGGAGCAGCTTCGGCACCGCCGCCGGATCAAAAATCGATCGAAGCGGTAATAGTCCTTCATGCGGCAGGCCCCACCAATGCTCAAGCCAAGCTCGCCCGATCTCGGACAGGCTTTCGATCCGCGGCGGCGCCGGGGGACGTTCTGGAGCAGTCTTCATCTTCGATAGATCACGTGGCGAGTTCCATCCCATATTCTGCGCTTTTGTTGTGGACTGAGACAACCGGCGCTGTCAATTTTGCCACACCCTATCAGCCGTCAGTAAATAATTTTTTTTGGGAGCCGCCGTCAGATGTTGATCGAAGACGTAACCCTCGACCTGTTCGCTTGGACTGATATTCCGCCAACCCAATACGGTATCCACACAGGTGTCTTCGCTGGTGAGAGCAAGCTTGGCCTGCTGACGATCCGCACCAGCGACGGTGTCGAGGGTCATGCCTTCCTCGGTTCGGCCAGTCGCGGTGGCCAGATGGACGGCGAGAGCCTGATCCATTTCCTAAAACCGATCCTCATGGGCCAGAACCCGCTGGATCGAGAACGGTTGTATAAACAGATGTACCGCAAGAGCCGGATGACGACGCTCCGGGCGATCGGTGCTTGCGACATCGCCCTCTGGGACATCGCCGGCAAGGTGGCGGGCTTGCCGATTGCACGCCTCATCGGCCAATTTCGCGACAAGATACCGGCCTATGCATCCTCAGCCGTTCTGCCGTCACAAGAAGCCTATGCCGAAGAAGCGATCCAATTTCGCGACGCCGGGTGGGCCGCCTACAAGATCCATCCGCCGACGGTTCCCGAGCAAGACATCAAGATCTGCCAAGCGGTGCGCAAGGCGGTTGGCGACGACTACCGCCTTATGCTCGACAGTACCTGGGCCTATGACTATCCGCAGGCTCTGAAGGTCGGCAAGGCGATCGAGGCCTTGGATTTTCATTGGTACGAAGACCCGCTCGATGAAGAGGACATGCTCAACTACATCAAACTGCGCCAGCAGCTTTCGATCCCGCTGATGGCAACGGAGTATTCCCCGGGCGGCCTCTATTCTTATGCCCCCTGGCTGGTCAGCCAAGCGACCGATTACCTGCGCGGCGACGTGGCGGTGAAGGGCGGCATCACCGGCATCCTGAAGACGGCCCACCTGGCCGAGGCCTTCAAGATGAACTACGAGATCCACCATGGCGGCAATTCACTGAACAACGTCGCCAACCTGCACGTCGCCATGGCAATCCCGAACACCAGCTTCTTCGAGGTCTTGCTGCCAGCCGGCGCGCAAGTCTACGGCCTCAACCCGGATATTGAGATCGTCGACGGACATGTGCATGCAATCGAACGGCCGGGATTGGGCGCCGACATCGATTTCGAGATGATCAAGGCGAAAACGGTGGCGCGGCTGACCTGACGGTCTCAACCCTCGGGGCTATGACTGGTTTTGGTCCCTCCACCGCTATTTCCAAATCGAAACGCCGTCGATACAACTCTGTGACGACATTTGTGCGGCGAGGAGAACAATTGTGGCGGAGACAGCAGTGTTTGGGGCGGGCGGTTACCGTTACGTGCGAGGACCATTTCAATATTCCGGCGGGGTCGCGGCGGAACCCGGTTTTGCGATTGAGCGCGCACGATTTCCCAAACCGATCCCGGTCGAGGAAGGCTTTCGTGCGATCGAGCAATACCTGGACGGAATTGGCCGACCGTACACGTCATTCTGCGCTTGCGAACTGCGCTCTCCGGCACCCTTCACTGACCAAGGCTTCATCGATTTCAACCGAATTTATGTCGGCACCCTGGAACGTTGGGGTATCTTCAAGGACGAGGAAAACCCAGTCGCCCGCTCGAACGTCTGCCCCGAAATCAACCCGCCATCCGAGCCAAGTTTCGAGGCGTTCTGCTACACGGTACCAACATCCTCCAGGGCACCTGGAGCGATTGCGGGCGACCCCAAGAGTTTCGTAATCGCCGGTTCGGGCGAGGCACGAGAGGGATCGGTCAGCTACAAGGAAAAGACCGTGCGGTTTGGCGAAACCTCGCCGGACGCGATGGTCGAGAAGGCGCGTCACGTGCTTGGGGTCATGGAAACCAGGATGGCGGCACTCGGCATGGCTTGGGCCGATGCCACCACGACCCAGGTCTATACGGTGCACGACCTTCACCCCTTCCTGGCTGAAGAGATCGTGCGACGAGGTGCGGTGCCCGCCGGGCTCACCTGGTACTACGCCCGGCCGCCTGTCCTGGGCCTGGAATACGAGATGGATCTACGCGGCATCCCGGTCGAACGGGTACTTTAGCAACCCTAGCGCCTCCTGGCGCGCCCTAACGCCCCCCTAACGCCCCCTAACGCCAGGCAAAGACAGGCTCACCGAGGTGGGCGACCCGGGTCTCCTCGCGGCCATGCAAACCGACCTCGCGAAACTGATAGACCATGGCCGCTGTGGGCGCATGCAGCGCATTGCTTTCGCCCATCAGAAGGCGGATCACCGGACGCTCGCTTTCCTCGATGTCGACGAATTCCGGTGAATCCGGCCGGTTCAGTTCGCGAAACGTGATCCGGTGGATGCGGGCGACTTCGTCTGGATTGGCCTCCATGGTCGCATTGGACCCGGCCCAGACAACGATTGGCGTAATTAGATAGCCGGATTGGGTTCGGTAATCATCGAGAACACCCAGAACGGCATCCTCCTCCAAGCTCAGGTTCACTTCCTCGCGCAATTCCCTGAGCGCGCCTTCGATCGGTGTCTCGCCGAAGTCGATGCGGCCACCTGGTAAAGCGTACTGGCCCGCATGGTTTTTCAGGCCAGGGGTTCGCCGCGTCAAAACATAGGCCCCTTCGCCGTTGTCGTCACAAATCAAGGTGATCGCCACCGCAGCGTGTTTCAAGCCCTCGGCCGAGGCTTGGACTCTCGAAAACTTGTCGAGATTAGCGATGATCCGCGCCCGCATGGCGGCGTCATATCGGTAATACGTGTCTTGCATGGTCGCGACCGGTCGAAACGAACTGAGACGCGCCTTAGATCCGCTGCACCATCAGCTTCTTGATCTCACCAATCGCCAACGCCGGGTTCAGACCCTTGGGGCAGGTCTTGGTGCAGTTCATGATGGTGTGGCAGCGGTAAAGCCGGAACGGGTCTTCCAGATCATCCAACCGCTCGCCGGTGTGATCGTCGCGGCTGTCGGCGATCCAGCGATAGGCCTGCAGCAGGACCGCCGGGCCAAGATAGCGCTCCCCGTTCCACCAGTAGCTCGGGCAGGATGTCGAGCAGCAGAAACACAGCACGCACTCCCAGAGCCCATCGAGCTTCTCGCGTTCCTCCGGGCTTTGCAGGCGTTCGACGTCGGGGGCCGGCGGCGACTTCGACTTCAACCACGGCTCAATCGAGCTCAGCTGGGCATAAGGTGTGTTGAGGTCGGGCACCAGATCCTTGACCACCGGCATATGCGGCAGCGGGTAGATCGCCGCGTCGCCCTTGATCTCATCAATCGGTTTCAGGCAGGCGAGCGTATTTGTGCCATCGATGTTCATGGCACAGGAGCCGCAGATCCCCTCGCGGCAGGAGCGCCGGAAGGTCAGCGTGCTGTCAGTCTCATTCTTGATCTTGATCAGCGCATCCAGAACCATCGGTGCGCAATCGTCGAGATCGACGTCATAGGTATCGAGACGCGGATTGTCGCCGCTATCGGGATCGTACCGGTAGATCTTGAACTTCTTGACACGGCTAGCGCCCGCAGGTGCCGCATGGGCTTTACCGGATTTGACCTTGGAGTTTGCCGGAAGGCTGAATTCGACCATGGTTATGTCCTGTCTTCGCTCTTATTCCGGAGTTTGCTCAGTAGACCCGTGCCGCCGGCGGGACGGTATCGATCTCGTCCGTCAGCGTGTAGAGATGCACGTCGCGGTACTGCACTTTGTATTGGTTGTCAGTGTCGAGCCACATGCAGGTGTGCTTCATCCAGTTCTCGTCATCACGCTCGGTGAAATCCTCGCGGGCGTGGGCACCGCGACTTTCGTGGCGCAACTCGGCACCGGTCAGGGTCACGATCGCCTGGCCCAGCAGATTGTCCAGCTCCAAGGCCTCGACCAGATCCGAATTCCAGATCATCGAGCGATCCTGGATCCCGAGATCGACCATCGAGGCTGCGACCTCTTGGATCTTCTTGACCCCGGACGTGAGGATCTCTTCGTCTCGGAACACCGCCGCGTGGCGCTGCATCGCGGCTTGCATATCGTCGCGGATCGAAGCCGCACTTTTCGATCCCGACGCATTGCGGATGCGGTCCATGCGCTCGATCGCGTGCTCACCCGCGTCGGCGGGGAGTTGCTTGTGCGCCTGACCGCGCGGAACCGTCTCGCTGGCTCTATGAGCGGCGGCGCGGCCGAAGACAACAATGTCCAACAGCGAGTTGGTACCAAGCCGGTTGCCGCCATGTACCGAGACGCAAGCCGCCTCACCGATCGCCATCAGACCCGGGCAGACCCGGTCGGGTTCGTCCTCGGTCGGTGACAGCACCTCGCCGTGATAGTTGGTCGGGATACCACCCATGTTGTAGTGCACGGTCGGCAGCACTGGGATCGGCTCGCGGGTCACATCGACGCCGGCAAAAATTTGAGCCGTCTCCGAAATGCCAGGCAGACGCAATGCCAGCACGTCTGGATCAAGATGCTCCAGGTGCAGGAAGATGTGGTCCTTGTTCGGCCCAACGCCGCGACCCTCGTTGATCTCGATGGTCATTGAGCGGCTGACAACGTCGCGAGACGCCAAGTCCTTGGCCGTCGGAGCATAGCGCTCCATGAAGCGCTCGCCTTCCGAATTGGTGAGATACCCGCCCTCGCCGCGCGCGCCCTCGGTAATCAGACAGCCGGACCCGTAGATGCCGGTCGGGTGGAACTGCACGAACTCCATATCCTGCAGCGGCAGGCCAGCGCGCAACACCATACCATTGCCGTCACCAGTGCAGGTGTGAGCCGAGGTGCAGGAGAAATAGGCCCGGCCATAACCACCGGTCGCCAGCACCGTCTGATGCGACCGGAAGCGATGGATCGAGCCATCCGCCAGGTCGATCGCCATGACGCCACAGCATTCGCCGTTCTCGTCCATGATCAGGTCGAGGGCAAAGTATTCGATATAGAACTCCGCCTGATTGCGTAGGCATTGCTGATACAGCGTGTGCAGGATGGCATGGCCGGTCCGGTCAGCGGCGGCGCAGGCGCGCTTGGCCATTTCCTTGCCGTTATTCAGCGTGTGACCGCCGAATGGGCGCTGATAGATTTTGCCCTCTTCGGTGCGCGAGAACGGCACGCCGAAATGTTCCAGTTCGATCACCGCCGGGATGGCGTTACGGCACATGTACTCGATCGCATCCTGGTCACCGAGCCAGTCGGAGCCCTTGACCGTGTCGTACATGTGGAATTTCCAGTTATCGCCCTCGCCCATGTTGTCGAGTGCCGCACCAACACCGCCTTGGGCCGCGACCGTATGGCTGCGGGTCGGGAAGACCTTGGTAATGCACGCGGTCTTCAATCCCTCAAGCGTCATGCCGAGCGTAGCCCGCAATCCAGCGCCGCCAGCGCCGACAACGACGACGTCGTATTCATGATCGATAATTTTATGCGATGTCATCGGGTCTCAGCCTCCGAAGGCAATTTTCAAGAGGGCGTAAAGCGAAATCACGCCAAGCGCCAAAGCGGCGAACTTCACCGCAATCAAAACAGTCAGCTTCGCCGCTTCGCCATGGACGTAGTCCTCAACCACGACCTGCAGGCCGAGCTGGGCATGATGGAACATCGCGATCACGAACAAGGCAGTTGCGATCGTGTTGAAGGGTGATGCCAGCCAGGCCACGGCCGTTGCATGGTCGGCGCCGATCAGGCCGGGCGCCGAGAACGCGAACCACAGCCCGAGCGGCAGCAAAGCGATCGCCGTCAGGCGCTGGGCCCACCAATGATGAACCCCCTCCTTGGCCGATCCGAGACCGCGAACCCGGCCGAGATCCGTGCGCATCGTCTTGTCACTCATAGTCTCACCCCCTCAGCCCATCGCCATGAAGATCGCCAGCGCCGTCAGCACAGCGGTGGCGACCAGCACCAGGATGCCGGAGCGCTGTGCCGCGTCGAGGTCATAGCCATACCCTGCATCCCAGAACAGATGTCGGATGCCATTGCACAGATGGAAGAACAGCGCCGCCGCGAAGCCGATCATCACCAGAGATCCGAGCCACGAAGTACAGATCGCCACCGCAGTCGCATAGGTCTCCGGGCCGAGCGCCACCGCTAGCAGCCAAAATGCGATCAGCGCCGCCCCGGCCGTCAGCGCCACGCCAGACATCCGATGGGTAATCGACAGGATCGACGTCATTTGCGGGCGATAGATTTGCAGGTGCGGCGATAGGGGCCGATTGGGTGTGCTCATGCCTGTTGCCCTCTCGTTCGGATTGGCTGACGCTCGACGCGCTCTCGACGAACTCACAACGTGTTCTTGTGGCGCGAATCTTAATGCGAAATTCGTCTCCTGGCAAAGAGCCGCACCCGCCCCGGCCAGCCGACTCCTTATAAACCCGCGCTGATGCGAATGAAAAGCGATATCGCCCGCGCGGCTCACGAGACCAAAAGTCAAAATCGAGCGAGCATACTGCAAACAAACATACCTCAACTTACCGACGAAGATGTTGATATCGAAATAAAAATATCCTATTCTCTTTAGATTGAATTGTGGATATGTCTGTGGATAAACTGTTAATTAAATAGAATAAAAATAAAACTGACACTTTCCTAATTTTTTTATTGACGATTTCTGCGTTTTGTCTGACAGTTACTTCAGACGCGTGGGATCGTCGTAGCCCCGCTGAACATGGAAAGCTGATCAGCCCCTTCCCGGAATGAGAGGTTTTCCCGAGCTCCTTGGAGCAGGTTTCGGTGGAGTTGGTCAACGCATCATGCTGTTCCGCTTCGGTCTCCGGTGGCGGGCAGTGCGTGGACCTCGCGAACTCGCGGAGTGGATTGTCGCGACATCGGCTTCGGCCGGCGGCGCGACAGGGTTCGAAGCCCAGGTGTCAAAACCCAGGTTTCGAACGCGGAGCGCGCCGATTGGCCAAGGTGGGCGCGCCACTGGATCCACAAAGCGGTTTGCGTCAGAGGGTCACGCGGTGCGAACGACCGTTTGGTGTCGAAGGTAAACCGGCGGAGTCCGTGCCAAGACAGTCGCTTTGGTGAATGTCGGCACTTACGAAGATTAAGCGCGTCGGATGGGCCTCCCGGGCAACCGGGAGGCCCCTCTCGTTTTGGTGTCGGCAATCCCAATATTCGTCATCCTGAGGCGCCCGACCACCGGGAGGGCCTCGAAGGACGCACACCGCCACAATGTTGCGTCCTTCGAGGCTCGCTCTGCTCGCACCTCAGGATGACGAAGGTCCGAAGTTATTCGGAACCACCCAACCTCACCCCACCTGCATGCGCTCTATCAGTTCGGCCATTGCAACCAAGCGCTGGGCCTCGGCAACATGTAGGGCCTCGACCAGTTTACCATCGACCAACAACACGCCCTTTCCCGCCTCAGCCGCCTCGCCATGGGCGATAATGATGCGTCGGGACCAATCCAACTCCGCCTCATCCGGCGCGAAAACACGGTTGGCGGCCTCGATAGTCTTCGGGTGGATGAGCGTCTTTCCATCGAAACCAAAATCCAAACCCTGCCGGCATGAGGCCTCAAACCCGGCATCGTCGGCAAGGTCGAGAAACACGCCGTCGAGGATCGCTAACCCGTAGGCCCGCGCCGCCAGCATGCACAGGCCAATGCTGGTGACAAATGGTAGGCGATCCGACGTATGCCGAGCGTGTAGATCCTTCGCCAGGTCTGACGTCCCCATGACCAGACATCCGACACGTGGGCTCGCCGATGCGATCGCCTCGGCCCGTAGCATTGCGAGCGGCGTTTCCATCATGCACCAAATGGCGAGGCTTTCCGGCGCCCCCGCCGCAACCAGCGCCGCTTCTGCCCGTTGGACCGTCTCTGCATTCTCAACTTTGGCCAAGAGCAAGGCATCCGCACCCGAGGTGGCGGCAAAGACCAAGTCTGCGTCTCCCCATTCGGTCTCAAGCGCATTCGTGCGAACCACCAGTTCGCGCTCGCCGTAGCCGCCATAAGAAATTGCATCGCCAATCAAATCCCGAGCCGTCTGCTTCGCCTCGGGGGCCACCGCATCTTCCAGATCCATGATGATCACGTCAGCCGGAAGCCCTCGGCCCTTCTCCAGCGCACGCGGGTTAGAGCCTGGCATGTAAAGCACCGAGCGGCGCGGTCGGTGAGAGGCGGTCATGGAGGTCTCCTCTTTTTGGTTCGAGCGCACTCTATCGACGGTCGACCGACACGCAAGCCCTTGACCGAACGGTCGACGGCGACGAGAAAGACGGATCGCAATGCTGGAAACCCAATCCTCCCGGAAACCCAATCCCCTATGTCCGTTCTTTCCATCCAATCAGGCGTCGCCGTCGGTCATGTCGGTAATTCCGCCGCGACACCGGCACTCCAGCGCCTTGGTCATGCGGTCTGGCGGGTCGATACGGTCTCTTTCTCCAACCACCCGGCACACGGCGCCTTTACCGGTCGCGTTCATCCAGCGGACGAGGTCGGCCGCGTGATCGAAGGGATCGGTGCGTTGACCGGATGGGTCGGCTGCTCCGGCGTGCTCTCAGGCTATCTCGGGGCCGCCGGAACAGCGGCGGAAGTGGCCCGGGCGGTTGATGCGGTCAAAGTCGTCGAGCCTCAGTCGATCTACTGCTGTGATCCGGTCATCGGCGACGATGGACGGGTTTTCGTGGCCGAAGGGGTCGGCGAGGCGATTGCGACCGAATTGATTGGCCGGGCTGATATCCTGACACCGAACCTGTTCGAGCTCGCCTGGTTGGTTGGGCGTGACCTTGCGGCGGGTGACATTGCGGCGGGTGACATTGCGGCGGACAACATCCCGTCAATCCTCAGCGCCGCGTCCGAGCTGCGGCAGCGGGGTGCCGGATCGGTGGTTGTCACGGGCATAGAAGCTGGAGATCGGATCTCCACCATCGTATTGGATGCTGATGGAGCCTGGCAGGTATCCGCACGGCGGTTTGAGCACAAGCTTTATGGCGCAGGCGACCTGTTCGCAGCCTTGCTGGTCGGCTGGCGTCTCAAGCTCGGTGACCTGCCTTCAGCGGTAGTGCGCGCCGTTGCTGGGATGGAGATCATCGCCGAGGCGACGTCCAATGCAGGCGGCGGTGAGCTCGCCCTGCTCGCTAACCTCGGTCACCTCGCGGATGCGAGCCGAATGGCGGATATCGAACGGGTCTAGCTTTTCTCTCCACCCAGTCGTCATTCCCGCGAAGGCGGGAATGACGACTGTGAAACCTAAAACGCCCTAACTCAACAGATCCGATACCGCCTGACGCAAAGTGGACTCGTCATCCGGATTGAGCGCCGGGTTGCCGGCGCGATGGCCCCAGATTGATTCGATTGGACGGAACTCCGCATTCGGCATACGGGCGGTTTCGGCCTCGCTGTCTTCCGGCGTGAAATAAAGGTCCGTTCGCGACGGCATGATGATCGCGCGCGCGGTTATCGCGCCAAGGGCCGCATCGAGGTCGCCGCCGTAGATCTCGTTGTCGCTAATGTCCGAGAGATACCAGGTGCGCAGGCTGGCCAGCAAATCATCGCCATCCCGGCGCAGGAAATTCGCCTCCCAACTCCGAACCATCCAGTCCTCAAGCGAGGCGTAGCCACAGTCCAGATAGAGATGCTCACGATAGAATGCCTGTGACATGGCCCATCCGGCATAGACCCTACCCATGGCCCGCAGCCCGGTCACCGGACGACCGTCAAAATGCGTGCCGGTCCAATGCGGATCGGCCGTTAAGGTCGCGCGCACGCCCTCAAGGAACACCTTGTTGTGCGGCGAGGTGCGGGCAGACCCACAGACGGCACAGATACGCTCGACACGTCCGGGGAATATCGCACCCCAATGCAACGCCTGTTGCGCCCCCATGGACCAACCGTAGGCAAGCGCCACGCGTTCGATCCCTAAGGCCTCGCGCAGGAGCCTCTCCTGGGCATGAATATTGTCCCAATGGGTGAAGTCCGGTGATCGCCCGCCGGCAAGCGGTTCGCCGATGTTGCTTGGCGAGGTTGAGAGCCCGTTGGTCAACATATTCGGGATGACGATGAACCAGTCGGTCGGGTCCAGCACCCGGCCCGGCCCGATCAGCCATTCGGTGTCCAAATGCTGCGCCCCATAGGAGGTCGGATAAAGGATCACGTTGGACTTGTCGGCTGCAAGCGTACCATAGGTCTTGTAGGCAAGCTTAGCCTTGGGCACGGTCATGCCGTGCTGCAAAACCAGGTCGCCGAGTTCGAAGATCTCATAGTCGGACATGTCGGTCCTTTCGACGGCTCAGCGTCTTAAAATCCACTTCCCGGCCGAGAAATGCGATAACCGGGAAGCGGCATAGGTAATAGGAAAACAAACTCAGCTCAGCATCTGACCGCCGTCGACTGCAATGATCTGGCCGGTGACCCAGGATGCTGCATCGGACGCAAGGAACACGGCGAGGTTCGCCACTTCATCCGGTCGGCCATATCGACCTGTCGGGATTGAGCCCAGGATGTTGCCATAAAGTGTGGGATTGTCTCGTTTGACGTTCTCCCAGATACCTCCCTCGAACTCGATCGAACCCGGCGCCAAAGCGTTCACCCGGATGTTCTTGGGGGCGAGTTCTACGGCTTGGGTCTTGGTGTATTGGTTCACGGCCGCTTTGACGGCGCCGTAGGGCGGCGTTCGCAACGATGCCGTCAACCCGGAGATTGATGAGGTGTGGACAATCGCACCGCCGCCAGCCGCCTCAATCAACGGCACGGCATGCCAGGAGGCTCGAACCAGGGCCATCAGATCCACTTCCAGGCCCAAACGCCAACCCTCTTCGTCGTCGGTTCGACCGAAACCGGACGGATTGTTGACCAACACATTCAACCCGCCGAGGGCCGATGCAGCATTATTCATATAGACGCCAAGCGCGTCCGGATCCGCCACATCGCAGGATTCGGCATGCACCATACCGCCATGCGCCGCCAAAATTCCTCTGGCTTTCTCCAGGCTTTCCGCCCCGCGCGAACAGATCGAGACCTTAGCGCCTTCCCGCGCGAAACCCTCGGCGATCGATAGGCCGATCCCCCGGCTGGCGCCGGTTACAATTACGGCCTTCCCGGCCAATCCCATGTCCATAGTCACTCTCTCCCCTAAAACGAATTCCCGGCAATCTAACCGGAATAGGGACGAGAGACTATCGCGTCGAACGTCTGCGGCGTTAGGATCGCCAAACGACAGACAAACCGGCTGGGTCACTTAAAGGGTCCTGCAATGAGCGAAGTCCATCTTGAACCCGTCGACGACCTGGCTGCGTGGACCGGTCCCGAACTGGCGGCGCGCGATGACTGGATCCATCGCCTGAGCGCCGGCGAAATCGCCGAGCTTGATACCGCACTGGCTGGAGTCGCTGGGCGTGAGGCGGTTTCGGTGGGCCTATCCGAGTTTCCTCTGCCGACATTGTCCGCTCGTCTCGCCCAAATCCGTAATGTGATCGACCAGGGTCTCGGCGTGACGGTGATCAAGGGCCTGCCGGTTGAACGCTATACTGAGCAAGACGCTGCGATGGCGCTTTGGGGCCTGGGTTTACATGTCGGCGTGCCCCAGCCACAGGACGCCGCCGGCGCATTGCTGCACCACGTTCGCGACACCGGAGCACGGGTCGAAACCGACCCCAATATTCGGATCTATCAAACCAATGGCGAGCAAAGCTTTCACAATGACGGTGGCGACCTGGTCATGCTGCTCTGTCGGCGGACCGCCAAAACTGGCGGCAGAAGCCGGATGGCCGGTGCCCCGGCCTTGTTCAATCTCCTGCTGTCCGAGAACCCGGAATTCGCCAAAGCCCTACAGGCGCCATTCCACTTCGATGCACGTGGCCAATCCCTCCCCGGGCGTCCCGCAACACAGATTGTACCGGTTTTCACATGGCATGACGGCCGGGTGAGCACGCTCTATAAGCGCCCCTATATTACGCTTGCGCAACGGTTCAATGAAATTCCTCGCCTGACCGAGCTTCAAACCGCCGCTCTCGACCGTCTTGACGCCCTATGCGAAGACGAGGCGGTCCATCACGCCTTCTATCTGCAGCCGGGTGATATTCAGATCGCCAACAATTTTGCCGTCCTGCACGCGCGCGATCCCTTCGACGATTTCGATGAGCCCGACCAAAAAAGACACATGATCCGGCTTTGGCTCGGCCTGCCGGAGGGCCGAACTTTACCGGAATGCTATCGGGAAACCAGAGAGTTCGGGCCGCTATTCGACCTACGAGGACAATAAACCCCTTATGGATCGCGGCCAGTCACCCTTCAATCATTTCGATGGCGAAAGATTTATATACCCCTGGCGTAAAAGAACGTCGCGCGGGCGCTTCGCATTCTGGCGGTGGAAGTTCTCGGGCCAGCGTGCCGAGTGGCCGGAAAAGCTTGAACCGAGCCGGTTTGACGAGCCTCCCGAACGCGTTGATGGGCAAGACCTGCGGCTATCCAACGTTGGTCATGCCACCTTCCTGATCCAGATTGGCGGACTTAACATCCTGACCGACCCCTTCTGGTCGGAGCGCGCCAGTCCGTTGCGATGGGCCGGTCCCAAGCGGGTGGTAGAGCCGGGCATCCGCTTCTCCGACCTTCCGCCGATCGATACGGCTCTGGTCAGCCACAACCACTACGACCACATGGATTTGCCGACCTTGCACCATCTGCATGACCAACATGGGTCTCGGATCGTCTCTCCTCTTGGAAATGCCGTGCTCATTGGCGGCAAATCCCGCCGAATTCCGGTCGATGAACTCGATTGGGGTCAGAGCCTGGCGCTCTCTGAGAATGTTCGGGTTCATTGTGAGCCGGCACAGCATTGGTCGCGCCGGCGCATGAAGGACCGAAACCGGGCGCTCTGGTGCGCCTATGTGATCGAGGGGCCGGCTGGCCGGGTCTATTTCGCTGGCGATACGGGTTACGGCGAAGGAGAGCATTTTCGCCACTCCGGCCAGCGGTTCGGCGGCTTTCGTGTCGCGTTGCTGCCGATCGGCGCCTACGCGCCACGCTGGATGATGGAATTCTCACACATGAACCCAGAAGAGGCAGTGCTGGCACATCACGACCTGCAGGCCGAAACCAGCATTGCCATGCACCACGCGACGATACAGTTAACCGACGAACCCATTCATGAACCGGTCGAGCGCCTGACCGAGGCCCGCGAGACGCATGGGTTGAGTTCGCACGACTTCCGGATCCTCGGTATCGGCGAGGTGGCTAGTTTCAAGTCATAGCGCGCGCTTAGTCCGTGTCGGCGAGCAGTCAATCAAAGTATTATTATTGATATTTATTTTAATTGAATTTCTCTAAAATTATATCTATTGTACCTATGTCTGAATGAAGCCGGCCGTTCGAGTTTGGCCGATATACAGCGTGTCTTGCCTGGGGAGGCACGCAAGAAACTAAATCCCGTTAAGGGGCTCAGGATGACTGTAACGAGCGTGCCCAGCGCATCAGGCGAGATCGTCAATAGCGACAGCGCCAACGATCGCCTCGAAGGCCCGGCCACCAACGACCTTTTCATATACGAACCCGGGGACGGCAACGACACGATCGTTGATCTCGGCGGCGACGACACGCTGCAGATTGATGGTGGTCTCTCTATCGCTGGCCTATCGCGCTCTGGTGACGACTATATCCTCGAACTCAACGACGGCGCGATCCTAACGGTCGAAGGGCAAGCCTTGGCGCAGGTGGTCGAAACCGTCTCAATTTCCGGCGGCTGGAGCGGCTCATTCCAATCCGGCTCCAACGTCGGCGGCACGGACGATCTGGCACTGCATACCGGCACAACCGACGCCGACATATTGTCCGCCGGCTCCGGCAACGACATGGTCTTCGTCACGCGCGGCGGGGTCAATGCTGGCACCGGGAGCGATACCATTCGCGGTGGCAACGACGGCATTTTCATAGACGGCGGGTCGCAAAACGATCTCATTTTCGGTGGTGACGGCAACAATACACTTAGCGGTGGAACCGGCGACGACACCATCCAGGGCGGCAGCGGCGCGGATCTGATCGATGGCGGCTGGCACAATGACGTCCTGGCCGGGGCCGGTGGCGACGACACGATCTCCGGTGACTTCGGTGATGACGCATTGTCCGGTGGCGACGGCAACGACCTGCTCGCCGATGGCAGCGGCAACGATACGCTTCTCGGTGAGGCTGGGAACGACACTTTGATCTCAAGCCTCGGCGACGACCTAATTCGTGGTGGCGATGGCAATGATTCTATTTCCTATTCTCACGGCAACGACACCGTCGATGGCGGTGGCGGCCTGGACATATTGGAGATCAAGGGCCTGTCCCAGGGCGTCTCTATTGATCTGTCGAGCGGCGACGACACCATCACAGTCAAGACCGGCAGCTCGGTCGCCTATAGCAATATCGAGGGCATCGTTTCCGGTATTTTCTCCGATACTCTGATCGGCGACGCCGGTGCTAACTATCTTGATGGCGGTGCCGGCGCGAACACGCTCTCGGGCGCTGGCGGCGACGACACATTGCGCGGTTTCAACTCCTCCGACCGGTATATCTACCGGATCGGCGACGGCAACGACCGGATCGAGGAGGCCGCATGGACCCAAAGAAGCAACACGCTCGACCTCGGCGACGGAACCTTCCAGCGCATGAGCGGCGCCACCCGTGATGGCTCGGACCTATTACTGACCTTCGATGACGGTGGAACCGTTCGCCTTGTCGATCAGTTCGCGGGCAAGGGCGTCGGCACCATCCAGTTTACCAGCGGCGGCCGGACCATCGGCCAAGAGATCACCCATTCCGCAACGCCCGATGGCTCTACCCAATTTGAGGTCGGAACGTCGGGCGCTGACACTATTACTGGCGAGGCGATTGACGACACCATCTGGGGCAATGCCGGCGACGATTCCCTGCATGGCAACAGAGGGGACGATAGCCTTCTTGGTGGTGCCGGAAACGACACACTGGAAGCCTACCTTGGTGACGAAACGCTGGACGGCGGCACCGGCAACGATGTCTTCAAGCTGGCCAGTTTCGAGCGTATCGAGACCACCGTAATCCGCGAGGCGGGCGGGACCGACGAACTGCGCCTGGACGCCATCAACAAAAACGACATCGGATCCGTCACTCGATCCGGCGACAATCTGAACATCAACTTCAATCAAGGCGGCCACGCGGCGATAGAGAACTACTTCATCGGAACCAACAACCAGGTCGAAATTGTCGACTTCAACCGAGGTATCGATCGGCACACGTTGGCGGTCGCGGATGGGTTCACGTCCGGCACACTGATTGATGTCCTTGGTGTTTCGACAGTCGCGGGCACCAGCGGTCGCGACCTATTGGCCGGCACCGAATTCAACGAGTTGCTGGTTGGTGGTGCGGATGACGATACCCTCTCAGCCTCCGCCGGTCGCGACACGCTCGACGGCGGTGCCGGTTCGGACCTTTTCGTGGGGCGGGCTCAGGAGTTTGCCTATGGCACGATCTCCGGGTTTTCCGCTGGTGACACGATCCGTCTGACAGACACCGAACTCACCCAGGCCGGTTTGACGACCAGCGCGCTCAATGGTGGACGGACGCTGGTCAATCTCGATACCGACGGCGACGGCTTCACCGATGTTTACATGGCCCTCGAAGGCGATTTCGTCGACCAATTGGCTATTACGGGCTCTGGCGGAACCAGCGCGATTACCGTACGGCCGATCACCGAGACCGTGGTTCCAACCAACAGCGGCGGCGGAAGTTCCGGCGGTGGTGGTGGTGGTGGTGGCGGCGGAAGTTCCGGGAGCAGCGGTGGCGGTAGCGGTGGCGGAGGTGGCGGCGGGGGCGGTGGAGGAGGGGGTGGCTCGTCGGGTTCGAGCACGGTAACGACCGCGCCCACTCCGACACCAACCCCGGACCCCGGTCCGGTGATCCATTTCTCTGCGGCGACCCGGGCCACTCCGGGCCGGATCATCGAGGTTGTGTCGCCAGACGCCACCGGCGCGCCGGCGACGGCAATCGGCGCTGCAGGTGTGGTCGACGAAGTGCATGCGACGGTCTCGGTTCAGCTAGACGGCAATGCCGACAATCTGGTTTTGGCCGGCGCGGCGAATATCTCTGGATTTGGCAACGGATTGTCTAATCACATGACCGGCAATGCCGGCAACAATCATGTCGCCGGCGGCGATGGCGGCGACACAATCGACGCCGGCGAGGGCGATGACGTGCTACTCGGCGAGACCGGCGAAGACTTTATCTATGCCGGCAATGGCGCCGATCAGGTCTTCGGCGGGCAGGGTGACGACCAGTTGTTTGGTGGTTACGGAGCCGACGTGATTGGTGGCGGCAGCGGCGCCGATATCGTCTTTGGCAATCACAACTCCGACAATATCAACGGCGGCGCCGATGCCGATACAATCTACGGCGGCCAGAATGACGGTGTACCAAGGCTCGATGCTTACGGCTTCCTTAGAATGCAGGACGGCGTGGAGACCATCGACGGGGGTGCCGGCAACGACTCGATGTTCGGCAACTACGGCGACGAAACCATGCTGGGCGGTGCTGGTGACGACACCATGTATGGCGGCCAGAACAACGATACGCTGGTTGGCGGGGACGGCGCCGACCGGCTCTACGGGAACCGCGACGACGACATTTTGATTGGCGGTGCCGGTGGGGACACATTTGCCTTTGGCGCTGCCGGGCAAGGGAGCGACGTGGTGATGGATTTCGACTTCACCGCCGGTGATCGCCTGTCACTGGTCGGCACGTGGCAGGTCTCAACTGCGGCATCGGGCAACGCACTCATAATCCACTCGGGCGGCACATTCGAGATGGTGGGCTACCAGGCAAGCGAGGTTGTCGACGGTTGGTTCGTCTGATTTCGAAGTTCGGGCTGATAGTTTCATTCACATTGATCCCGGATATCATTTGGCATAAGCCACTTTGTGAGACGACAATCCCGATGGCCTACGTCTGAGGATATCCCCCCATGAGTGACTCGGCATCACGCAGCCAAAGATCCATTATCGATCCGGAGGGATTCCAGGACTCGGATTGGGCCTCTATCAACGATTTTTTCAAGCAGCACCCCTACGCACTCTTTCTGCACAAGGGCTTTCGGATTTCGGTCGCCAAGTATCGTGCGAAGAAAGCGGACCTCCGTGATCAATGGGCTGGCAGCACGGACCGTTTGGTCGATTTCGCGATCGACTACAACACAGGGAATATGGACAAATTTATCGAGTCGCATGTTGTCCGCCTGCTGCGTCCTCTGTCCGTTATCGATCCGGTATATGACCGGGCTGGAGACTTAAGCCTGCTTTCGGTCGGCCCGCGCAACGAGAATGAGCTATTTCACTTGCTTGCCTTGGGCTTCAATATCGAAAATATCAACGCCATCGACCTGATCTCCAATTCGCCACTGGTGCAGGTCGCCGATATGCATGACATGCCGTTCGACGACAACCGGTTCGATGTTGCGGTCTCAGGCTGGACCCTGCCCTATAGCAAAGACCCGAAGCGTGCGTTGGAAGAGCATGTCCGCGTCCTGAAACCGGGCGGCCTGCTTTGTATCGGGCTGACCAGAATCCCTCCTGACCATGCCGACGCGTTGAAGCTGGAAGAGGCTGATGCGCGGAACTATCTGAGCGCTGATGAAGTACTCGAGGATATTGGGCCCGCGGTCACAGATGTCGTATATCGTCACGACCCGGTGGACCCCGCGTCAAAAGGCGGCATCATGCTGATCGTCCGGGTCAAACAATAAGCGTCTGATCCACCATCGACGATGCCCCAGCGCTGTACAAGAGACAGAGAGGCGTTAGACTCCAGGCCATGGCAATCCAAATTCCCTTCAACCACGACTTCCTGCCGGAGTATGGCCCGGCCGAAGACGTAGCCCCCGGGCTCCGGCGGGTGACCGCGCGCAACCCTGGCCCTTTCACGTTTCGTGGCACCGGCACCTATATTGTCGGGCATGGCAAGGTCGCAGTGATCGATCCGGGCCCGGACATGGATGACCATGTCGCCGCATTACTCGCCGCACTTGAGGGCGAGGTGGTGAGCCATATTCTCATCACGCACACCCATAATGATCATTCGCCCGCCTCACGCGCCTTGGCGAGGGCGACCGGCGCACCCGTACTTGGCCACGGCCCGCACGGCTCCGGTAAACTCGAGCAGGGCATCGTCGTAGAAGAAGGTGGAGATCGGGATTTCATACCGGACCGCCAAATTCGCCACGGCGATGTGATCGAAGGCGAGGGCTGGACCCTGGAAGCCGTGCACACCCCGGGTCATACCTCGAACCATTTGTGTTTTGCCTGGCATGAAACCGAAGCGTTGTTCAGTGGCGACCATGTGATGGGCTGGTCGACCAGCGTAATCTCGCCACCAGATGGAGATATGGGCGAGTATATGCGAAGCCTTGACCTGCTTCGAAAGCGCGACGACAAGCGCTATTGGCCAACTCACGGCGCCGCGATCGAGGACCCAGGCGGGTTTATCGATGCTTTCATCGCACACCGTCATGAACGCGAGGATCAGATTCTGGCATGCGTGGCCGACGGGCGGCACACGATCGAAGACATGCTGCCCGTGGTCTACCAAGGCGTGGCGCCGGCGGTTATGGGTGCTGCGGCGAGATCGCTGCTGGCAACTGTCATCCATCTGTGCGAAACCGGGCGATTGTCGAGTGAGGGTCTAGTTTCGATCAGCGCCCGGTTCCATGTCCGAAAGACTGGATAGTGGCTAGCCATCGGTGCATGGGCGGATATCAGAAGAGTTTTCTGGATAATGCCTACGCCCAGCGCTGGATAGGGGTCGGCGAGCGGCCCAACGCGCCGTTCAGAATCTTAGTTCCGCTGGTGGGCAGATCCAAAACTTCAGTTGAGGGCGTGGTCCGCACCGCCGCCAGCATGGCGCAAATGTTTGAGTATTCCGAAACTGTTTTCGTCGTCGACGAGCGTTGGTCCGAC
>JABIRP010000296.1 GCA_018699735.1 Rhodospirillaceae bacterium
AAAAATTAATTGTTATCAAACGATTGACAATGAAGCTTGTCACCCTGGAATATGAGTTCAATAAATTCGCGGGGAATATTTAAATGATAAAGAAAATTCGCTTGGCCGTTCTGTGTGCTTTTGTCGCCGTGTCACTTGGTGGTTGCTTCGAAGAAGAAGAAGAAGTCAAGGCGCCGAAGAATGACCATATCATCGTACGTAACGAGACTGCGGTTGATCTTAATATTCTGGTGAAGACGCGCTTGAAAGACGACTTTGCGCTCGCTTTCGGGAAGACCGAGCAAATTGATTTTCCGGCGACCTCCTCGAAGTTTGTTCAGGTCGTCATCAAAAGCACCGATCCTGATTGGAATGATTGCGTCGCAAACGCGAAAGTCGGTCAAACCGTCATCGCGTTCCAAGCCCACCAATTGATCGAATGCCGGGCCGAATAGATTTGCGAAAATTCGAATAGCCCCAGGCGGAATTGACCAACTGTCGGTTTGTTCGCCCGGTGTCCTCGGCTATGATGCGGTGCCTATTTATCCTGGAGTATCATCGGTGTCTTACCTTCGATTGACGATCGCGTCATTTCTGGCGCTTGCTGCCGTGCTGACTATGCCTGCGCGTGCGACCGCTGGTGAACCTGATTTTCTTGCCTTGTCGCTCGGCTATTATGACATGTTCGACGATATGCAGGCTGCGGAGGGGCGGGTCGAGTATCGCTTCGATTCAGAACACAAGCTGTTGTTCTTTACGCCGCATATCGGGTTCATGGCGACCAGCGATGGTGGCACCTACGGTTATGGCGGCATCGGTGTCGACATTTTCCTCGGACGGCGGGTCGTTATGACGCCGAGCTTTACCGTCGGCATCTACGGCAACGGCGGCGGCAAGGACATGGGCTATCCGTTGGAGTTCAAATCGGGCTTGGAAGTCGCCTACCGGTTCGACAATTACGCCCGGCTCGGCCTGTCGTTCCACCACATCTCAAACGCTGGCCTGGACGAGCGCAATCCGGGAGAGGAAACCTTAGCAGTCACATTGGCCGTGCCGATGAACGTGCTGTTCAAGGGGCGCTAGGTTCGCATTGGGCGATCTTTGAACATCCAGAGGCCTGCTTCGACAGCTTCGAGGGGAAGACGTATCAAGCGATGGTAGGCATCGCCCAAACACAGCCCTAAACTGCCACCCATGATCCCATTCAAGGACGAACGCCCGCTGTCTCGAATTCCGGTCGTCACGGTGATGCTGATCCTAGCGGTGGCTTCGGTTTATCTCTGGCAGCTCCGTTTATCCGCTAACCAGGATATGACGGCGATTTTCATATTTGGCGTCACCCCGTCAGAGCTGTTTGGATATCGAATCCCACCACCGCATATGGCGTGGTTTCCCGAATTCGCGACCTTGATCACCTACCAGTTCCTGCACGGCGGCGTGGTGCACTTGTTGGGTAATCTGCTTTATCTCTGGGTATTCTCACCCGCTGTAGAGGACACCTTCGGGCCTTGGCGGTTCGCGATCCTCTATCTCGTCGCCGGTATCGCGAGCGGTTTGGTGCAGGCCGCAACAATGAGTGATCAGACCGTGCAGATCATCGGCGCCAGTGGCTCAATTTCGGGTCTATTGGGGGCTTATCTACTTTTATTCCCGAAGGGCCGGATCCACGTGCTGGTCCCGGTCTACATCGTCTATTTCAAGCGTTACCGTTGGCCGGCCGCAGTTTTCATCGGGCTTTGGATCTTGATCCAAGTAGTGATTGCATTGTTAGTCTCGCCGGTCGCCGGCGGCGTCGCGGTGCTGGCGCATATCGTTGGCTTTGGGACCGGCATGGCGCTGGTGCCCTTGCTTCGACCAAGGAAATAACCTGGTCTTCGACATTCGAAGACCAGGGATTTCCTGGTCAATCAGACAGCTTTTGCCTGGCTGTCATCAAGCAAGCCGTTCTTCGCCACCCAACTCCTGAAGCGGTAGAGACCGGCCTCATCATCGGCGACCAGTTGGATCTGACTGTATTCGAGGTCACTGGCGTAATCGATCTCCCCGAGCGGCATACCGTTCGCCGGGTCGAGCTCATTGCGGATCAAAGCATAAGCGACGAACCGGAGTTCCCAGCCATCATCGCCATCGCGCTTAAGCGATCCGCGTCGTACCTCATGGACCAACGGGCGAACCTGATCCAGATTGCCCTCGCGCTTCAGTTCGGTTGAAAACTCATCGGTAAACCGTAGGATCTGGTAGCCCATCAACGGCATTTCGAAGGCATAGCCCCCGTCCTGATTACCGTGAACGAAATGGCCGACCCGATCGATAGACCCGGGATCGGTCAGCTCCGATAAATCGTGCTGATTCCAAACATGTTGCATGGCTCACGTGTCTCCCTCGCGTTACAAATCAAAAGATGCCTCACACATACGCAACTCTCGTGCCATTTCGATTCGGAACGGCTTTGGATTGGATTTTCACGTTGGATCGGTTAGGATGTGCGGGTTCGACGGGTGCGGGGAACACGCGTCGTGGAGGATGCAATGCGTATCTTCGTTGTAATCGGTTTGGCGACCATGCTGGCCGGTTGTGGATTGGGAGAGACAGCGGCCTATGTCGCTGGGACCTATGCCGTCAGTAAATCGACGACCGACAAGAACCCGGTGGAACACGCCGCGTGGTTCTTTGGTAAGCGGTGCGAGGCCTATAGCTATTACGATAAGCCGTCCCGCTGTTTGAATTGATTGCCACACCAGACCAAATACCGCCTGACCGATTGCCACCATCGTTTTTGTTGACGCGGGTCCGTCCTGGCTGCAATTGAAAGCATGTGGCCGTTACTTGACGATGATGGCGATAAACGGTGATGGATGGCAGCGATGCAGGTTGAGTTGAACTATGGGCGCGGTCAGATGGCGGTCGAACTGCCCGAGGACTGCGAGGTTACGGTTATCTCCAAACCGGCAATGCCGGTGCTGGATAACCCCAGCACGGCGATGGCGAGAGCATTGGCCAATCCCGTGTCGGCACCTCCTATTTCAGAACTCGCGGCCCAAGCGAGCACCGCTTGTATTCTAATCTGCGACCTTACCCGGCCGGTTCCCAATGGCGTCATCCTTCCAGTCTTGATCCGGGAGCTGATGGCGGGTGGGATCGCGGCCGAGAATATCACCGTCCTGGTGGCGACCGGTTTACACCGACCCAACGAGGGTGAGGAGTTGGTCGAACTGATCGGTGACCCCTGGGTCTTGGAGACAGTGCGCGTGGTCAACCACTTCGCCCGTGAGGATGACGACCACGTGCACGTCGGCACGACGACCAAGGGCAATGTCGTGCGTCTCGATAAGCGCTTCGTCGATGCTGATCTAAAGATCGCAACCGGCCTGGTGGAACCGCACTTCATGGCGGGCTATTCCGGCGGCCGTAAGGTCATCGCACCGGGTGTGGCGCATGCCGAGACCATCACGACCTTCCATTCCGCACGCTATATGGAGCACCCGCTCTCAGCCAATCTCGTGCTTGAGGGCAATCCGTTGCATGAGGACCAGCTTGAGGTTGTTGAGATGATCGGCGGTGCTTTCGCTATCAACGCGGTGATTGACGAGCAACGACAGGTCTCCTTTCTGAATTTTGGCGAAATCATCGAGAGCCATCTTGCCGCGGTGGAGTTCACGCGCGAATACGCCGAGGTCGCGGTGCCACGCCAGTTCAGCACCGTGCTAACCAGTTCGGCTGGGTATCCGCTTGACCAGACCTACTATCAGACCGTCAAGGGCATGGTCGGTCCGCTTGATATCCTGGCCGAGGGGGGAGATCTGATTATCGTCTCAAACTGTGCCGAGGGTATGGGGTCGCCCGAATTCGTCGAAGCCCAACGCCGGCTTATCGAGCTTGGCCCGGAGGGTTTTCTGGCAGCCATCAATGCCAAGACCCATGCCGATATCGATGAATGGCAAACAGAGATGCAGCTAAAACCGATGCGGATCGGCTCGATCTATCTTTATTCCCAGGCACTTGGGGAGTTGGACTGGCCACTCACCGGGGTCAATCGTGTGGCAGACATCGATCGCTGTCTGGCGGACAGTCTTGCACGCTCACCCGACCGATCGCTGGCCGTGATACCCGAGGGGCCCTATGTCATCCCTGTGCATGAGCGCGCGGCGTGAGGGGATGACAGGATATTAACGGCCGGGTGAACCGGAGAAAGTTCCAAGTGCATATTCATCTAGATGCGATCGGCGGGATCGCTGGCGACATGTTTCTTGCTTCGGTGATCGATGCTCGCCCGGATCTGGTCGATCAGATCGAGGCGGCGATGCGGCTGGCTGGCCTGCCGGTTGCGTGGCAAGTGGTTCCCTCCCGTCAGAAGCGCGCCGGAATAGAGGGTGTCCACGTGGCGATAGAGCCGCCAGAGGGCGGCGAGACGCGGCCCAGCGGCACCTGGCGTGCGATCCGGGAAAGGCTTGGAGACTCCAGCCTCGACGGGCCGGTGAAAGCGCGCGCCATCGATATCTTCCAACACCTCGCCCTGGCAGAGGCGACGGTGCACGGCGTTGCCATCGACGATGTGCATTTCCATGAGTTGGCCGATTGGGACTCGCTTGCCGATATCGTTGGCGCCGCCGCTGCCATCGAAGCGCTCGGTGTGACCGGTTGCACGGTCTCCGACATTCCATTCGGCAAAGGGCGTGTCATGACCGAGCATGGCGCGATGCCGGTTCCGGCACCGGCGACCGCGAAGTTGCTTGAGGGGTTTCGCGGTGTAGATGACGGTATTGCGGGCGAGCGGGTGACGCCGACCGGCGCCGCCATCCTAGCCCATCTGGAGGCCAGTCAGGAGACTTCTGGCAGCGGGCGGTTATTGGCGACCGGCATCGGCCTTGGCACCAAGGACATGCCCGGGATCGCCAACATACTGCGGTTGCTTTGCTATGAGAACGATGGGTCACGTGCGAGTGATACCGTGGCGGTTATCGAGTTCGAGATCGACGATCAAAGCGGCGAAGACCTGGCAGTTGGTTTGGACAGAATTCGTGCGCTTGACGGTGTTCTCGATCTGATACAAGGGTCTGTTCTCGCCAAGAAGGGCCGAATGGCCGGTGCGATCCGCATTCTTTGTCTGCCGGCGCAAATGACACCAGTCATCGAGGCTTGCTTCGTTGAGACCACCACGATCGGTTTGCGTCATCGCCTGGAGCGCCGCGTTGTATTAACCCGCAGCGCGGCGATGGCCGAGGGTGTGCGTACCAAGCGGGTCGAGCGGCCGGCCGGGGCCACCGTCAAG
>JABIRP010000297.1 GCA_018699735.1 Rhodospirillaceae bacterium
GACGGCGACGGCACAGTGAGCCTGGGCGAGGTGAAACGCTACCTTGATGATGCGATGAGCTACGCCGCGAAGCGGCGATACGGGCGGACACAGACGGCGACGGTGTTGGGAGATGAGGGGGCGCAATTGGCGTCTGTGGTTGCGCCGAAATCTATGCCGGTGCAAGCGCCAACGCCTGCGGCCCCAGCATTCACCGTGACCGCTCTTGACCAAACGATGGTAGTGGTAGACGTGGCGTCGCTGAACGTGCGCGATGCGCCGAGTGGGGCGAAGGTGGGCAACCTGAGCGGTGGCGCCGAGGTCGAGGTGACGGGGCGCACGGACTACGAGGGTGCGGATTGGTTTAGGGTTGCGTTGTCTGGCGGTGGAGTTGGCTATGTGTTTGGGAAATACCTGCGGGAGAAGCCGGCAGCATCGGTGATGCCTATTGTTAGTGTATATCCGAAACCATCACCACCGCCGAAGCTGCGCCTGGCCAAACAGACACCAGAGCCCGACGCGCGTAAATCGACACCTTCGCCAACACACCGAACGCGGCCGTCGAACCAGATCCTGATTGTGAATGCTACCGGCCTCAATATTTCATCGTCGGCAAGTCGATCGATCAAGGATGTCGTTCGCCGGTCCTTCGCCGGGTTGGATTGGAACCAGGTTGATAACATAACGGTGCGACTGACCGATGTCGGTGCCCGAACCGAAAACAACCCCGACTATGCCGGCGCAAAGATTGCGCAAGGATTGTTCGGCGCGATTCTTGGTGGTGGTCGTGGCTTGCCGCTCGGCAACATACCGCGAACGGTAAATTACTATCACGCCGAGGCGACCGTGATCGCCTTCCTCAAGGATGGAAACAGCTGGACCGACGATGCGGCGCTCGAAGCCAAGGGAAGTGGAAATCGAAATAAATCGAGCGCGGTGGCGGATTTGGTAATGAAGGTCGTCCAGCAGGCGGTCAACCGTGTTGTCATCCGTATGTCGGGCGGTGTGCCACCGGTCCCATCGAACGATCTGACGCAGGGAAATAGAACTGGGCGGACGAGCGAACCTAGTTCAAATTGGGTCAACCCCGACGATGACCCGGGCCAATAGAGAGCCGAAAGTTTTGCTGATCACTTTGATCGGCTTGGATTGAGTGGTCCACTGAGACTTCCACGCTCTGCTCATCCGCCTCCACCACCAATCCCCCACCTCGCCGCGCCATAGCCGACGCACCCGCCCAACAAGGCGATGGCTGGCGCAATTGCATGAAGGTGGATTAAACTCGCGATATGGTTTTCTGCTGAACATTCAAAGCTTGCATCATGGCGGGCACAATTCTTGTGGTGGCGCTGGATTGTGTCGTCTCCATACAGGCCGCCACATATGGCTCAGAGCACCGCGTCGCCCTCATCATCGGCAACGACAAGGCGTCAGCTTTGTCCATCATATCCACAGGTCGGCCGTCGCGATACGCTTAGAAATGGCGCTTTTACCAGGATGGATGTTCGTAGGCCCCGAAACCCGCTTCTCGCTCCCGCATAACCCTTGCTGACAGATATATGCGGGAGTTCTGGGATGGCTACCATCTTCACGGTTGGATCACGCTGGTTGAGCTACGCGCTCGGCTCTTGCGTATTGGCGCTCGCCGCATCGGTTGCGGTCACCTCTATGCGGCCCGTTCAGCTCGCGGAGTGGGCGCTTACTGCGTTCGGGCCAAGTTTCATAACAGCTCTAACAGTATTGGTACTCGTCACGCTCGTCGCCTGGTTCCGTCAGCGCTCCCTCGCGCATGACCCACTCGCCCGCCATGTTTGGGTCGAGACCGGTCTGCATGCAGCGGGCGGCGTCGCGACACTGGCACTCACCTTCACACTGCTCGGCATCAGTCTCGGGATCGGCACGCTCGCCGATCGCCCACTCAACCCAGAGACAGTCGCTGGCATTGTCGGCGAGTTGACCCGTCATTTCTCCATGGCATTCATGACCACCGTCGTCGGTTTGCCGCTCTCGGCCCTCCTGCGCGCCGTGATCCAAATCGAGGAACGGCGGATTGAGGCGGCTGGCCCGCGCCGCCTGATGCACCTTCAAGGAGACCAACAATGAAATTCCTAATCTTCAACGCGGCCGTTATCGCGGCACTCGCGTATCTTTTCACCGGTGGTGATTTCTCTGCGACGCCGATGCTCGATACGGCGCGTGATTTGATTTCCAAGGTGACGGCCAAGGCGGCACCGCTCCCCGTGACCAAAGCCACTGCTGCTATTGTGCCAAAACAACTGGTCACGACGGCTCCCATCGCCACCGATAAGTCAGAAGCACCGAGGATTGCGCTACCGGTCTCTGATCGCCGCGCCGTCGATACGCCGAAGCTGAAGGTCGAAGTGAAACGTGAACCCTCGCCCGCTCCGGCAGTGATCGCCGAGGTTCCTCGGGAACCATCGCTTGTGCCGATCCCAGCGAGCACTCCTGAGCTTGCGCCATTTACCGGCACGGATAAAGATGGTCTGCCGTTGATCGACGTGGAGCGAGAGGTCGCTCGGGTTGAGCCGAAAATAGTGCCAATACCGGCGCCCGCTCCGATGGCGGTTACAGCCCCGACACCTCAGTACATGAGCCCGAGTGAGCGTCGGCGAGAATTGTCCAAACTGGCTCGCGCCATGGAGGACATGTTCCTGCGCCATTCTGCGAGCGATTAGGGCGATGACAGTGACTACTGGATCGATCGGCTGGCAGCGCAACGATCGCTTCTCTACGGGGGCTTCGATCGTGCTCAGCCTAGCCGTCATCGCATGGGGATTGAGTGTTGCCATGCAAAGGTCTGATCCCATTCCGCCGGTAGCGAAACCGAAGCCAGAAATCCAGAAGGCTTCCCCAAGTTCGAGCGAGCCCGGGGTCGCCACTCCGGTGGTGGTTTACCTCCCGCCACCACCGGAGCATTCCTCACCGCCTACACCAAAGCCCCAACCGGCGCCGGTGCGTCAGGTTCCGCCGCAGGTAGAGCCAAGCGAAGTTGAACCCGAGCCGACCGTTGAGCGAGCACCGCTCCGCCCGACGCCACCGCCTGCCCAGCCACCTTCTCCGAAGCACCGGAAAATCCTGACCGTGACACCGAAACCGATCGCGAGGCCGGTGGTTGTAAAGCCCATTCAGAATGTTGCAGCGGTCATCACTCGGAAATCGCCGACACCTAAGTTCGTGAAGAAAGCCGAGACTGCAGCCGCCGTTTCATATGCCAAGGCTTTACGGCGTGGCCGTGTGCTGCTTCGTAATCTGGAGCACGGCAAGGGGCCATCAATCGAAATTGCGTGGCCGGACGCTGCATCGGCGCGCGCCAAACTGTATGACCAACTCATCCGCTGCCATGGCATGCGTGCTGCCCTAATGACATCAGGTGGCGTTCTTTATGCTGATCTTGGACGGCGAGGTCAGAAGTGGACGCTCAATCTCGATCGTTTCAGTGGCTTCGTCCGCCGGCCTTCTGGAGCCTTGCCGGCCCGGGAACGCCGTGAGTTCGCAAAGATTGAGGCGCGTCATGGGCGGCTACTTGGTGCGGCCGCCGTACGGGTGTTCGATCGTCGATCCGATGCATCACTATTGGCCGGTCTTGGTGGGCTAATTGGTCGGGCGTACGGGGACACAGGCGACATTCGAGCCGCCTACACTCTGTCCGGTCGCCATGTGGCTATCCATCGGGTCACGGTGAACGGTAAGCCGATCTCAGGTCAGTTCATCGTTTTTGGAGCACGGTCATGTCGATGAAGCATGTGCTTGCCAGTCTTCTAGCATTATCGCTTGGGGCTTGTGTCACCGCTGGGCAACCTCGCGCACCAGTTGGGGTGTCAGAGCAATCCTCGCCGTCTTTCGATCTGGCTCGGGAGTTTTGGTCCGGCCCGGTCGACTGCGTGATCGTGGCTCCGGTCATTGGGATACCCTTCGGCGAGCGCGCTCGCCAAATTGAGAGTTCTGTCACCCGCCACGCGTTCCAACGAATTGGCCGAGTGATCGGGCCGAACGAGCGGGAAGGGGCCGCCCGTCGTCTTGCCGTTGATCTGCGGGATGACGAGGGTGTCCGCGTATTGGCCCGTCATTTTCGTTGCAACCACGTGATCGAAACCCAAGTGGAAGTCGTTGCAGAGGCCTATTCAGTCACTTGGATGGAACGTAACCTTGACCTGACCTTGACCCTCACTCGGGTTGGCGGCGATACCGTACTGTGGCGTGCTCAGGCCAACCGTCGGGCAGGTGACGGTGGCATACCGATGTCGGTGCTGGGGATTGCCGATGCAGTGTTTCGCGCTGGTCGTGCTCAGACCGACCGCGAAGCGTGGCCACGGTTGGTCGAGGATACGGTACGTGCCGCATTCGCCTCTCTGCCGGATATTCGAGATGCGTTTCTAGGTACACGCCTGTCACGACCGTATGCAATGCGTCGAGCTCTTCCATCAAGGAAATAGACGAGGACACACGCGTGTTCAAATTGCCACTCGTGCGGCCGGTCGGCCCGGTATCGTAGCTTTATCAAGTAAAATCACTATTCGATAAACTACGACTAGTTACGTATCACCAGATCAATCCGATGTAACAAACTACCAATTATTTTCTTGTGGCCAAATGTAACCACTATTAGATAGTCGCATCGAAACCGGCAATAAATTGGAATTCCGCATGTCAGAAGAAAACAGTCAGGACAACATGTCCAAATCGGAATTGTTGCGGATGTCGACTAACGTAATCACAGCATATTTCGGCAACAACCAAGTGCTGCCGGCGCAGATTTCCGAAGTCATCGGCACGGTGCATGAAGCCTTAGACCGGCTCCACACCGATGGTGGAGAAGGCTCCGGAGAGCCCCTGAAACCGGCGGTTCCAATCCGCCGTTCGGTTCAGCCCGATTACGTCATTTGCCTGGAAGACGGCAAGAAACTGAAGATGCTGAAGCGTTACCTTCGCACGACCCACAACATGTCACCGGAGGAGTATCGTGCGAAGTGGAGCTTACCGTCGGACTACCCGATGGTTGCGCCAAACTACTCCAAGCAACGGTCGGAATACGCCAAGAAGATTGGTCTCGGCCGTGACGCGACTGGTCGGGGTCGTCGCAAGAAGTAATAGCCCACTGCGATATTTGGTGTGTCGATGGGCGCCCGTCATACACGGCGCACTTTTGCTTCTCCAGGGCCCTCTGCGTCGTTCTTATTAACAGCCAGAGACCTTAGAGTTCAATCCTCCCCCCCGTTACGAGTGTCCGGACCAGTGAGTAGCGCGTAGCATCTGCCGCATGATCGGTACCACATTTCTCGGCGTCTTCGGGGTTTGCCTTGCTTCGGGGAAGATGGGGAACCGTCGCCCACCAGTACTTGCACCGGTCGGATATATAAAGCCCGGGGCGGATGGCATCGCCGGCGGCCGCAAGCATAGTCCGCATCTTTGCCCATCCGGCCGTGCGGCGCCCCTTCTTGGCAGGCTCCCAATACACATTGAAGTCGGAAAACTGGTCCGCGATTGACCCTCCGAGGTGGCCTCGTTGGCTGAATATCTCGTCGTCGGCGAAACCGCGTGGCGACAGGTACCAACGTTTGGCGAAATCTTCGATCTCGCCAGCTTGGTCGGCAATGTCCATGTCTAAGCCCCGGGTCAGGTCGTGCAGGTTATGGAACGTGAGCTCGTCGACAACAATGATCGATTTTGACGGGTAGTAGACCCCATCGGGTCCGAGCGCGCCCGGGGACAAAAGGCAGACGAGAGTTACGGACGGAGAGCTAGTTCCATAGTCGTGGGCTAGGTAGGCCCGCCACGGGTCGATACGGCGCGCCGGGCGGCCATCATCGTTGAAGGCGACTACCCGGCGACCCGATGACCATTCGGGTGACCACACTGTCCCGTCGATGCGCACGCGCTCCGGGTCGAGATTGTTAAAGAAAGCACCCCTCGCGACGGTCCAGTCTCCGTGCAGCCACGCGTCGACCAGTTCCGGGGCATCAGGCGCAGAGGCTTCCAATTGAGTTTTGTAGATCGCGTGGTCGATATGTGGATTGTCGAGGTAGGTCGAAGACGCGACGATCCAAGCCCGTGAGTTCGTCTGGAATGGCTGCCAGGGCC
>JABIRP010000298.1 GCA_018699735.1 Rhodospirillaceae bacterium
AGCTCTCTTGGGAGAACTGGCGCCTTATCTCGACGAGGTTTACGCCCTGCCGCTGTACAGTCAGGCGGATCTGACCAGTCAGGACAGTGCCGAGCACGGCTGGGCGATCCGCGCAGGTAATCCGGGCCGGGTCGGGAGCATGCGGGATCCGATCCCGTGCTGGTCGCTGTTTACAGAGGCGCGGGTCACTTACGATGGATATATGTCGGCCTGCTGCTTCAATCATGACGGCCGTTTCCATATGGGTGACTTACACAACACCACATTCATGGACGCGTGGCGCTCGCCAAAATTTAGGGATCTCCGTGAGGCGCATCTCAAGCGCGACGTGCGTGACACCGCCTGCGAGCGATGTGCCGCGTTTGAGTGATTGGGGGGAGGGGACACTTCATCGCGGCCTCCTAATCGTCGCGGCCCCAAGGTTTCTTCGTCATCCAATCTGAGATGTTTTTGTCGGATTGAGGAACGACTGGCAGTTCTCTAAACTCTCGGTCACCACCCTATTCCGAGCGCAAACGCCTCGTGGCGACTTTTGCAATGCTTCTGGCAATACTATCAACAAGGAGAAACCCATGGCGAGCCATGCGACCGGCGACGGAGGAATTCCGCCAAGAGACGCGGAAAAGCGCGGTTTGACGCGGATCATGACCTTGGGCGGCGCCTACGGTACCCGGAACTATACCGTCAAGGATCTGCGGGACCAGAAGGGTGTACGCGTGCTCGTCGAGACTCTGCCTTTCTCCCCCGAGGAAGCGGCTGCCGCCGAAGAGGCTGGAATTGACACCATGAAGGTGCGCTTCGATCCGGCTCAGCCTGAACCGGCAGCTGCGATCCGCCGTGCCGCACCCAATACATTCATGGCGTTCTCGGTCCCGCTCCTGGCTGCCGCCAGCGAGGATGAGGCGGTGCGTTTGGGATACGACGCCATGGCGATCGGCGCCGACGCGATCATGTGCCAATGGAGCCCCCGGTTCATTAACGCGGCTGCCGAAGCGGGCATTCCGGTTCAGGGTCATGCAGGCCTGGTGCCGCGGAAGAGCACTTGGACCGGTGGGTTGCGCGCCGTTGGCAAGACCGTCGACCAAGCGGTGGAGATTTACCGGTCCATCAAGGCGATTGAGGAGGCAGGCGCCTACGCGGTTGAGGTCGAGGTCATTCCGGACGATCTGCTCACCGAGATTAGCAAGCGCACGACATTGATGACCTCGTCCATCGGCGCTGGCAGCGGCGGCGACATACAGTTCCTTTTCGCTGAAGACATCCTTGGTAACAATCCGCCGCCGTATCCCCGGCACTCCAAACAGTACCGCAATCTCTACAAGTTGAAGCAGGAGATGCAGGCGGAGCGGGTGGCAGGGTTTAAGGAGTTCGTCGACGACGTCCAAAACAACCGCTTCCCCGGCCCGGAGCACATCATCAAAACACCTGATGACCTGATCGGCGGATTCCTGAAAGCGGTGGACAGCGGCGATTGACCGGGTGACATCTTTGCTGGGCAGGTCTAGTCCGTTGCATTCCGCCTGAGTACCGCATCTGTCCCGGCTAGCCGCCCTGTCACCGCACCACGCATGACCGAGGTGGCGCCGGTATAGGTTCGATAGTAGAGACCAGCCACTTCGCCGGCAGCATAAAGGCCGGGAATTGCATCTCCCTCGCTGTTGATCACCCGGGCGCGCTCATCAATCTTGACGCCGCCAAAGGTAAAGCAGTTCGAGCAAATCATCGGCCAAGCCCGGAATGGCGGCCGAAAGATCGGTCGGGCCCAGTGAGATTTTCTCGGCTCCAGACCGGCGGTTGCGAGACCATCGGGCTGGAACGGATCGAAAGCACCGGATGTGGGGCAAGCTTGGTTATAGGCTTCCACCGTTGCCAAGAAGTCGCGCTCGTCGACCGCCATGGCGCGTGCTAACCCGATTAAGCTCTCTGCCTCGAGTGGTGGCACCCGCGAGCGGACCGTCACCGGCCAGTTTTCAACGTCGTCGAGCCCAGCATCGAACACGGCATAAGCAATGCCTTGGCGCTCGGCCATGATGAGGCGGGAGACCTCTTCGTAAGTCGCGTCGACCATGCCGGGAGCCTCGTCGGTGAAGCGTTTCCCGGCGTCGTTGACAAGAATTCCGTAGGAATAGTTCAAGACCACGGGTTCAATATCTGTCGAGCGTGGGTCAACCGGTTGCGCATGAAAACTGCCGTAATCGCCGCAGGGTGCTGCGCCAGCCGAAAGAGCCATGCGCACACCTTCACCTCGGTTGTAATGGCCACCTCGGGATACCGGGCGCACGAACTGCGCCTGGGGGCCGACATAGTGGCTCAGCATCTCCTGATTGCCCTGATATCCACCGCTTGCCAGCACCACATTGCGCCCGCGAAACTCGATTGGCTTGTTGCCGCGACCGACGGCTCTCACTCCGACGATTGTGCCTTGGTCGTCGAATATGAGGTCGCGTGCTCCGGTTTCGTAGAAGACCTCGATATCCGTTGAGCGTTCGTCAATATAGGTGCCAAGTGCTTCGACAAGCGCCAATCCTCCTCCGATTGGCCCCATTCTCGTGGTCGACTGGCTGAGAAAGTAGAGCGGCAGGAAATCGAATTTGACGCCGAATTCGGTTAGCCACTTTAGCGCTTTCGGTGCCTCTTCGGCGATCGTGGCAATGAGTTCGGGGTCGACAATTCCGAGGGCGCGAAGCACCGCTGGTTGGTTCTCGCGGTCGCGCACTGTTTCCTGCACGATACCTGGGTCCGGCCATCCCCCGGCATTGGCGGCAAACCGATCCTCGAAGTCATCAGACACGGCATCCTCGGACTTCATGCGCCAGAAGCTCTCGGTGTAGCGTGTATTGCCGCCGCGCTCGTCTTTCGGCGCGCGCTCAAGGATCGCGACACGGGCACCACCTTGCTGGGCGGTTATCGCCGCCGACAGTCCGGCGATCCCGCATCCCACCACCACGACGTCAAAGTCGTTACTGCTCATGGTCGGAAAGCTCCCCTTATAATTCTAATCTTGCACAAAATTCCAAAACCCGATCGAATTCTACCGCGATGGCGCCAGTGTGCGCTTCGATGTCATCCCAGTTTCCTAGATGCGCATTTTGTTCGATTTCCAGCAACAGCGCCGAAAGCGTGGCCGCTGCGGCGTTGGCGGCGGCGCCCTTGGAGGAGTGGGCGCATTTCCGCACCGCTTCGCTATCTCGTTCGGTAACGGACGCTTGCAGGGCTGAATATAGTTTCGGGAACTCGGTGTTAAATAATTGCAACATCGAAATCAGTATTGCCTTGTCGTCGTTACCTAAGATTCTGCCGAGTTTTGCGAGGTCGATGGGCGCGGCTTCTTCCTGAGCCGAATTGGCTGGTGCGGTTGGGTCCGACTGATCGGCATGGCGGCCATTCGCCGCCGGGCTCAGCCCATCGCCAAGATCGAGGTTATCCAAGGCCGCTCGGAGTTCTTCCGCGTCGAGCGGTTTGACGAAGCAATTGTCCATGCCAGAGCTAAGACAAGCGTCGATTTCCGACTGGCTGGCGCCAGCGGTTACGCCGATGATGGCGATCGATGCTTTCGGTCCATCAAGGCCTCGAATATGGCGGGTGGCAGTTAACCCATCCATGACCGGCATGTGGCGATCCATCAAGACCACGTCGAACTCGCCAGACTTCAGAGCCTCTACCGCATCCGCGCCGTTTTCGACACTCGTTACAACGTGCCCTACACGTGTCAGTGCGAGTTCAATCACAGCTCGATTGGTCGCATTGTCCTCGGCCTGCAATACGCTCAGCGGGCGGATCGTTCGTTTATCTGCATCAATAGGACGGGGCGGCGTCATCTCGCGGCGAAGCACAGCTGGGTCCGTGACCGTATCGATGGGAAACCGGGCTTTGAACGTGAATGCACTACCCTCTCCAACCGTACTCGTGACGGTTATGTCTCCGCCCATATTGGTCGCCAACCGTCGGCAGATGGAGAGCCCCAACCCGGTACCACCATACTTGCGTGCGACATCGACCGAGCCTTGGTCATACGCGATGAACAGCTTTTCAATTTCACCTGACGAGATTCCCTTTCCAGTATCCGCGACCGTAAACGTTAAAACAGCAGTATCGGTGTTTCTGGATACGAGATTGGCATCAAGGGTGACCGACCCGGTTTCGGTGAATTTTACAGCATTACTGAGGAGGTTCAGCACGATCTGCCGAAGCCGATGCGCGTCGCCGATCATGACGCTTGGTAGGTTCGGGTCGATACTGCTTTCAAGCGTGAGTCCCTTTTCGTCTGCCCGCGTCTTCATCAATGCAACGGATTGCTGAACCACGTCGCCGGCAATAAAGGGAAGGTTCTCGATCTCAAGTTTATCAGCGTCCAGTTTCGATATATCGAGCAGGTCGTCGATAATGGTGAGCAGTGCTTCGCCGGAAGCGACGATCGTTTCGACACACTTCCGCTGTTCAGCGTCCATTTTCGTTTCAGTTAGAAGTTTCGCCATGCCGAGGACACCGTTCATCGGTGTTCGCACTTCATGACTTACAACGGCGATGAAATCAGTTTTGGCCTGGGTTATGCGCTCTGCCTCGTCCTTCGCCGTTTCCATGATGCTTTCGGCCAGCTTCCTTTGCTCCACCTCTCGTTTCAACATGCGGTTCCAAATCACGATCACGACCAGGATGAGGGCGACCGCAGCGCCGATTTGCAACGCCAACTCAACATCGATGCCCTTGTCGTACTGAACGGCGGCCCATTTGGCGCGGATTGCACTTTCCTCTTCGGGCCCAATCGATGCGATCGCCTTGTCGAGGATCCCGACCAATTCGGGCCAATCCTTGCGAACCCCGAATGATAGTCCAGGCACGTCAAAATCGGCTGGGGCTGCTACCTTCAAGTTAGCGAGGGCATGAGCGCGAATGAGATAGGTGCCGACAGCGAGATTCATGATCGCGGCCTCGGCGTTTCCGACGGCGACCTCGCGTAGGGCATCTAGGGGCGTATCGACAAGCTGATGCTGAATATTTGGGTAGTCAGTCCGAACCCGCTCACTGACCGCGTAGTCCCGGACTAGGGCTACACGATTGCCGACCAAATCGCCGACACCGGCGATGAGCGGAAAATCGTCGCGGGTAATGACAACGACCGGGAAGGTCATGTGCGGCCGCACGAAGTCCATGATAGCCTCACGCTCATTCGTCGCCATCACCGCCGGCAAAACATCGATCGATCCATCGCCAATGCCGGCGACGACCTGTTGCCAGGAAAGACCGGGTACAAATCGCATGTTGACGCTCAGTCTTTCGCTAATCAGACGGACATAGTCAGACGCGATACCGGCATAGCGTCCTTTTTCGTCGACAAACTCAAATGGTGGATAGAGTGGGTCGACGCCGAGACGAATATTCTTGTGCCGGTCGAGCCACTCTCGCTCATCGCCAGTTAGGCGCAATTCGCGACGCTGTTCGGTGTCCGGCTTGGCGCTGGCATTGATCCAGCGCCGCCTCAGCGCATCAACTTTATCCTCGTCAAGTGCGCGCATGGCCTTGACCAAAATGGAGGCCAGGATCTTGAGATCCTTGCGCACGGCGATTTGCAGCTGGGTGTAATTTGACCCACCAAGCTTGACCTCTCCTGAAAGCACCAAATCGGTGATCATGTTGCGGTTAAGCAGATAGCCGAATACCGCCAGTTCTCCGAGCGCCGCGTCGGCCCGTCCAAATGCTACAGCCTTGATACTCTCCTCTGTATCCTTGACCAGAAGGAGTTTGATCTTTGGAAAGTCGCGCTTGAGAATTTCCTCGTAAAAGAAACCCTTTGGCACCGAAATCGTCTTGCCGAAAAGCTGTTCCAAATTGTCGTACGGCGCATCTCGACGGCTCAGAATCGTGTTCGGATTGAATGTGTAGGGTTTGGTGTAGCGCAGATACTTCTGGCGTTCCGGCGTTTTAACGATGTTGAGCATGACGTCGAGCTTGCTGGTCTTCATCATGTCGAGGAACTCGTCCCAACTTGGGCCGCTGACGTACTCGACCGTCAGTCCAATCGAAGCCGCCAGTAGGTTCATGTAGTCGATGGAGAAGCCTTTGGGGCGGTTGTCTTCATTGAAATTGAAGGGTGGCCAGTTCATCTCGTTGTGAACCCGGATATTGGGATGTTGGGTTAGCCATTTGCGCTCCTCGTCGCTGAGCGTTAATTGCCCTTCTGGGGCGCTTTCATCAAATATCTTAGGGTCGCTGATAGAGGCCCAACGCCGCTCGATGTCACGACGTTCGTTCGCGGTTATCAAGGCCATACCGGCGTCGACTATTTTGATTAAATCGCGATTGCCCTCCGTGGCCGCGACAAACCAGTTGCTGCGGTAAAGTGGCTCCTTGGCCGGGGAATGAAATACGTACCCAAGGCCGGATTTCTGAAGATGAAATATGGCGGTCGGTGTGTCGGCGGCAAAGGTCTGGAGTTTGCCCGCTACCAGGGCTTGCATCAATTTCTCATAGCTCGCAAAACCAACCACGTTTTCGGCCGGGAGCTGCTGTTTCAGGAAGCTCTCGACATAGTCGCCCGAAAGCACGCCGACCTTGTAGGCTGCGAGGTCCTTGACGGTCTCAATTCCAGGCAGGTTTTTGTGAACAAAAAAGCGGGTGTCAGTTTCGGCAAGCGCCGAGCCGTATTCTAGAAACTTGTCCCGCTCCTTGTTGAAGAACAAGCCCGCGTGGGCATCGGCGCGGCCTTCGCCGACCATGGCCAAAGTCTCTTCCCACGAGGCTCCCTTGAACTCTACCTCTATGCCGGTCTTGCGAGACCACAGGCGCCACAGGTCGATGATCATTCCATCGGCCTGGCCATTGAAATTCTGGAAATGAAATTGAACGCAGTCGATGCAGTAGGCAACGGAGATACGGTCGGGTTTTTCAGCGCCAATGCTGGGCGCCGAAAGCGATAATAGAAGGAGAATTGCTCCTAAGCCCGGACGGAACCCCAACAGCCGCCTCATATGTCACCTATCCAATCGCGCGTGTGTGTCTGGGTGAGGCAAGAAAGTCGGCAACTCCCCAATCGTCGGCGGGCATGCACACGGTAGAGGAACATGGGGCGCCTGTCATCCGCGCATGGCGAGAGATTATGGCCGGACGGTGCGGCATAAATACCAACCTGGCAGTACTTCCGGATGTATATTAACTGGCAACGATCATGGACAATTGGAAACTATGGGTACATCAACAACAGGGGCCGGGACAGATTTGATATCAACGACCCGCGTACACGGACAGGTGTTGCTGGGGCGCGCTTTGGTGGCGACCTCATTCACGGTCGGCGTTTCGATTACGCATGGCCTTGAGCCCGAACTCCTCACGCTCTTGCGCTTTGCACTCGCGACGGTGCTGTTTGCTCCCTATATCGTCTGGCGCCATGGTCTTGCTCTGCCGTCGCCTAAGGCATTGGCGGGTTATGCCCTGATAAGTGCCTGCGTTGTCGTCTTTTTTTGGTGCATGTTTGAGGCTTTGCGACTGACAACGGCTTTGAATGCGTCAGCTCTCTACACGGTTTTG
>JABIRP010000299.1 GCA_018699735.1 Rhodospirillaceae bacterium
CCCCTAAATCACCTTGCCCGGGTTCATGATCCCGTCCGGGTCGAGGGCCTGTTTGATCCGGGCCATGAGTTCTAGCTTCAGCGGGTCCTCATAGTGATGCAGTTCATCGCGTTTGAGGGTGCCGATGCCGTGCTCGGCGCTGATCGAGCCGTTGAAAAGGGCGACCTGGTCATGCACCGCGTGATTGACCGCGTCATAGCTCGCCAGAACGGTCTCTCGCGGCACGTCGGCTGAAACCTGGACGTTGAAATGCAGGTTGCCATCGCCGAGATGGCCGAAGCCCATGACCTCGCCCTCGGTAAAGACCTCGGCAATGGCCTTGCGGCCGGCCTCATAGAACTCTGGTATGCGCGAGATCGGCACCGAGACGTCATGCGCGATTACCATGCCGTCCGTGCGTTGCGCCTCTGGAATGGACTCGCGGATACGCCAGAAGGCCTGGCGATGGGCCTCGTTTTGGGAGATTGCCGCATCGATGATCAACCCATCCTCCATCGCCTCGCCAAGCAACGCCTCCAGTCGGTCGCCCAGCCCATCGTCGCTGCTAGAGGTGGTCGAGACCTCCATCATGACGTAGTGCGCATATTGGGTTTCCAACGGATCTACGATGCCGGGGATGTGACGCAGCACCAAGTCTATAACCGAGCGCGGTAGGTACTCGAAAGTCTCAACACTGTCGCCGGTTTCCGCCCGAGCCCGGCCGAGCAGCTCGATCGCGGCAGGCAGATCGCGCATGGCGCAAAACGCGGCGCGGGTGTCGCGCGGCTTCGGGAACAGTTTCAACACAGCGCCCGTGATGATGCCGAGCGTGCCTTCCGCTCCCATGAACAGGTGCTTCAGATCATAACCGGTGTTGTCCTTGCGCAGGCCCTTCAGGCCGTTCCAGACGCGCCCGTCCGGCAGAACAGCCTCAATGCCCAGTACCAACTCACGCGCGTTTCCGAACTTGACCACGTTGACGCCGCCAGCGTTGGTCGAAAGATTGCCGCCGATGGTGCAGCTACCTTGCGCTCCGAGGCTGAGGGGGAAATAGCGGTCGGCATCCGATGCCGCTTCCTGGAGGGTCTGCAGGATGCAGCCGGCCTCAACCGTCATCGTGTGGTTGGTGGGGTCGATCTCGATGATCCGGTCCATGCGTTGCAGCGAGAGGATGATCTGCTCACCGCTGACGCTCGGAATGGCGCCACCGCACATGCCGGTGTTACCGCCCTGAGGCACAATCTCGATCCCGGCCGCGGCCGCAACACGCACGACGTCAGCCACCTCGGCGGTCGACTTGGGGCGGACCAAAAGACGGGTCTCGCCCCGGAACCGGCGGCGGAAATCGATCAGATGCGGCTCGAGTTCCTCGGCGTCATCGATCCAGCCTTTCGGGCCGACGATTGCCTTGATCTCCTCCAACGCCTCGGTTTGGTCGCGACCACTCACTTGCGCGCCTGTTTCACTCACAGCCATGGGTGTCTCCGTATTGGGATCGCTCAATATGGCGGGCGCTTAGAGGTGGAGCAAGGACAGGAATGTGAGGAGACAATCCGGAAACCGGAAACCGTCAGGCGAGCACGGCCCGGACCAGCCCGCTGGCCTTGGAGAAATCCATGCGGCCGGGATAGCGCTCTTTCAGGAGCGCCATGGTGCGGCCCATGTCCTTCATATCGGCGGCGCCAATCTCTTTGATGGCTTCATTGACCGCAGTTTCGAGTTCGCCTCCATCGAGTTGCTTCGGCATGAAGCGCTCGATGACCTCGATTTCCTCGCGCTCCTGCTCGGCAAGCTCAAGCCGGCCGCCTTCCTCGTACATGCGGATGGACTCGTTGCGCTGCTTGATCATGGTCTGCAGCAGCGACAGGATTTCCGGCTCTTCTATCCCGTCCTGATTGCCATTTCCTCGGGCCGCGATATCGCGATCCTTCAGGGCCGCCAGGATCAATCGGATCGTAGCAAGCGCACGTTCCTCCTTGGCGCGCATGGCGTCTTTCATGGAGGAATTCAGTTGTTCTCTCAGCATTGGCGTGTTCCCAACCAGTTCGAAGTCTCTCTTCCTCGAGCCGGCGTATGAGCGATAATAGAGGTTGGTGATTTCGCCGTGAAACGCAAGGATTTTGTTAACTCGTTGAAAACACACAAATTTCACCCCAAGAACGAACTTGACCCTTTCGGCTGCTTCGCTTATCAACACGACCGATTGAGCGCACCGGCCGATCATCCCATTTATCAGGAGCGCGAGACCGCGGGCCGGCAGGTTCTGCGGCGATTCTGTTCGCCAGAACTCTGTAAGCCGGGCCCTGTAAGCCGAGCCCGAGACGAAGGACGTAGCCCAGATGACCGAGGCTAATACCGGAGACGACCAAACGCCCACGTTTCCGTCCCGCCCGGATGGTGCGAACGCCGCCCTGGTTTTGGCCGATGGCACTGTGTTCTGGGGTCGCGGACTGGGAGCGGCAGCGACACGGGTCGGCGAGGTCTGCTTCAACACCTCGATGACCGGTTACCAGGAGATCATGACTGATCCCTCCTTTGCCGGGCAGATCATCACCTTCACCTTCCCGCATATCGGCAATACCGGCGCCAATGACGACGATATCGAGACCACAAATCCAGCCGCCCTCGGTCTGGTGTTGCGCGCCGATATGACGGATCCGTCGAACTACCGCTCGCAAGGGCATTTCGAGGATTGGCTGAAAGGCCATGGTCTGCCCGGCATCTCAGGCGTCGACACCCGCCGCCTGACCCGCCGTATTCGCGACGGCGGGGCCCCGAGCGGCGCGCTCTGCTATCAGCCGGACGGCGAGATCGATCTGGCGGCCCTGCAAGCGAAAGCGGCATCCTGGCCGGGCCTGGAAGGCATGGATCTCGCCGGCGAAGTGTCCTGCAAGCAGAGCTACGCGTGGTCTGAGACCCTCTGGGATTTCCAGCCGGACGGTTACGGCAACCAGGAGGCACCCAAGCACCATGTAGTCGCCATGGACTTTGGCGCCAAGCGCAACATCCTGCGTAATCTGGCCGCCCATGGCTGCAAGGTGACCGTGGTGCCGGCCGACGCCAGTGCCGAGGATGTGTTGCGTCATGAGCCCGATGGCATCTTCCTCGCCAACGGCCCCGGCGACCCGGCGGCGACCGGCGAATACGCCGTGCCAGTGATCAAGGCGCTGGTCGACAGCGGCAAGCCGGTGTTCGGGATCTGTTTGGGCCACCAGATGCTGGCGATCGCGCTCGGCGCCAAGACCGAGAAAATGCACCAAGGCCACCGGGGCGCCAACCACCCGGTCAAGGATTTGGGCACCCAAAAAGTCGAGATCACCAGCCAGAACCACGGCTTCGTCATCTCCGAGGGCTCGCTGCCGGGCAATGTCGAGATCACCCACCGCTCGCTCTTTGATGGCACGATTGAGGGCATCCGGCTCAAGGGCCACCCGGTCTTCAGCGTGCAATACCACCCCGAAGCCTCCCCTGGACCCAAGGACAGCCACTACCTGTTCCAGCGGTTCGTGGACTTGATGACATGAGGATAAGTCCCTAATGCCCAAGCGCACCGACATATCCTCGATCATGATCATCGGCGCCGGGCCGATCGTTATCGGCCAGGCCTGCGAGTTTGATTATTCCGGCACCCAGGCCTGTAATGCTCTCAGGGAAGAGGGTTACCGCGTCGTCCTGGTGAACTCGAACCCCGCCACCATCATGACCGACCCAGGCACGGCGGACGCGACCTATGTCGAGCCGGTGACGCCAGAGATCGTGGCGCGGATCCTGGAGAAGGAGCGCCCGGATGCTTTGCTGCCGACCATGGGTGGGCAAACGG
>JABIRP010000300.1 GCA_018699735.1 Rhodospirillaceae bacterium
CAGGGTTACCGAGCGACCGGTTCCTATTTGCCGGGTTCCTCCCAACGAAGAAGGTCGCCCGGCGCGCGACCTATGAAGAACTCCGGGTCGTACCGGCGAGTTTGATCTTCTTCGAATCCCCCAAACGCCTTGCCGTCAGTCTTGCGGATGCAACCGAGGCATTGGGCGACCGGCCCGCCGCAGTTGCCCGGGAGCTGACCAAACTGCATGAAGAAGTACGACGCGGCACTCTTTCGGAATTGACAGCCCATTATACCGAGGCGGGCCCACCAAGGGGTGAGATCGTCCTGGTCATCGCCCCACCAGACGCCGAGGCCGCGATAGACGACGAAGGTGTCGATGGGATGTTGCGGCAGGCCATGCAGCACGCAAGCCTACGAGATGCGGTTGACGAGGTCGCCCGCATCGCCGGGCGCCCGAAACGAGAAATCTATGCCCGCGCCCTGGCACTTTCCGAAACGGATTAGGCAAGGTGGCCCTACATAAGCCCCTCCGAGATAGAGACGCGCGCCGCAAGGCCCAAATCCGCGGTGTCCTCGCTGAAGCGTTTTGCCGGCTTTACCTCCGGCTCACCGGCTACAGCGTACTCGCCTCCGGGTATCGCACAAAGCTTGGGGAGATCGACATCGTGGCCCGGCGAGGTGGGACACTTGCATTTGTTGAGGTCAAGCTGCGGCCGAATATGGCTCAGGCCCTGGACGCCGTGACCGTGCGGCAACAGCGACGCGTGGTGAACGCCGGTGCACTGTTCCTGCAAAGCCATCCGCAGTTTGCCGAAGCAACCATTCGCTTCGATCTTTTTGCCTTGGCGCCCTGGCGGCTTCCGGTCCATATACGGGGGGCATGGCGCGCCGACACCTGACGGCGTCAACTTCCAACGGCGCCATCACCTAACGGCTCCGACCAAACATCGGCCAGCGAGGGCGACGAAACATGACAAGCCGGCGACCCAGAACGAACGCGACCATCGTGTTTCTGCTGACACTAGCGATTGCCGCACCGGTCTTGAGCGGTTGTACCCCGGTCGGCTTGGCGCTCGGTGCCGGCGCCACGGCAGCAACGGCAAGCCAGAAGGAAAAAGGCTTCAAGACCTCGCTCGCGGATACCGGCATCCAAACCGAGGTCAACCACTACCTGCTGCAATCCAATTTCGACTTGTTCAGTGCGGTTTCGGTGTCGGTGGAGGAAGGCCGCGTCCTATTAACCGGCGCCGTCGACAATGCCGACACCCGGATCCAGGCCACCCGGCTTGCTTGGAAGGCCAGTGGCGTGGCCGAAGTGATCAATGAGATCCAGGTGCGCGACGAAACATCCCTGCTCGACCGTGCCCGAGACACCGTGATTGCCACCGAACTGCGCGGCCGTCTGCTGCTCGACCAGGATATCGATTCGATCAATTACAGCGTCGATGCGGTGAACGGCGTGGTTTATCTCTTCGGTATCGCCAAGAACTCGTCGGAACTTGATCGCGTGATCAATCACGCGCGCAATCTGCAGTACGTCCGCAACGTCGTCAGCTATGTGCGCGTTAAAGCCGAAAGCGGGCACGCACCGATAAGCGGGCCCGCCACGACCTCGGCATGATTTCCAGCGCGCCAAACGATGAAGACCGGCGCGCCTATCTAGAGGCGCTCGCAAGGTCCGGCGACGACCCGCTCGACATCGCGGAGGCGGCCTTGATATTGGCGAGCTATGAGCGCCCGGGCGTTCCCTTGGAACGATATCGAGCCCATCTCCAAGAGTTGATCACCGCTGCTAGAGATCGGATCGATCCTCAAGCACCGGCGGCGGATCGTGTAGAGCGCCTGGTTGAGGTGATCGCCAGCGCGAACCGCTATGAGGGCGATCGCCGCACCTATGACGATCTGCAGAACGCCAACCTGATGCGGGTCATCGATCGCCGGCGGGGACTGCCCGTGTCGCTCGGCATTTTGTATCTTCACACGGCGCGCGCCGTCGGCTGGCAGGCGGCTGGGCTCTCATTTCCGAACCATTTCCTGATCCGACTTGATGTGGATGGCGAGCGCGTGGTTCTCGACCCATTCAGCGGCGGCAATCGTCTGGGCGCCAGCGACTTACGCCAAATGCTGGGGCAAATGGTGGGCGAGGCCGAAAGCCTGGAAGCACATCATCACGCCGATGTCGCCGACCGCATGGTTTTGTTGCGGCTGCAGAATAATATCAAACTCCGCCTGTTGGGAGACGGCAAACCCGAGGCGGCGCTCGGCGTGATTGACCGAATGCGGTTCTTTGCGCCCGAGTTGGCGGCTCTTTGGCGCGAGAGTGGCATCATCAACGCCAAGCTTGGAAATCTGCGCACCGCAATTGCCGATATCGAGGGCGCGCTACAGCGCCTCGCAGGCGCCGACCTGGAACGCCACGATCTCGCCAAACTGGCGCAAGATCTGCGTTCCCGGTTGAATTAGCCGAAGACGCGTTCCATAGTCCGGGCGCCGCATCCAACCCTTTACCATCCAGCACCACACGAGAGGACGCCATGGCCCTGACCGTCGCCATCCAGATGGACCCGATCGAGCCCGTCGACATCAACGCCGACAGCACCTTCGCATTGGCGCTGGAAGCACGGCGCCGAGGCCATGAGCTCTATCACTATCTGCCGAACCAGTTGAGTTTTCGCGACCGCAAGGTTACCGCCCGCGCGCGGCCTTTAGATGTGCGTTACGAGCTCGGCAATCATGCATCGCTCGGCCAGAGCGAAGTGCTGGATCTGTCGACGGTCGACGTGGTCCTGATGCGCCAGGACCCGCCGTTCGACATGTCCTATATCACCGCGACCCACGTGCTGGAACATATCCACCCGGACACTCTGGTGGTGAACGATCCGTTTCATGTCCGCAATGCGCCCGAGAAGCTGTTCGTCACCCATTTCGAAGGTGTGATGCCACCAACCTTGATCACGAACGACCGCGACGAGATCCTGGCATTTCGGGACGAGTTCAAGGATTTGATCCTCAAACCACTGTTCGGTAACGGCGGTGCCGGTGTTTTCCATATAAAGCCGGACGACGAGAATTTGACGGCACTAATGGAGATGTTCACGGAATCCTTCCGCGAGCCGATCATCGTGCAACGCTACGAACCTAAAGTGCGCGAAGGCGACAAGCGGATCATCCTGGTCGACGGCGTTGCGGTCGGCGGGATCAACCGGATCCCGGCCGCCGGCGAGGCCCGCGCCAACATGCATGTCGGCGCCAGACCGGTAAAATGTGAGCTGACGGCGCGGGATCGCGAGATCTGCGAGATTATCGGCCCGGCCCTGAAGGAACGCGGCCAGATCTTCGTCGGCATCGACGTGATCGGCGACTACCTGACCGAAATCAACGTCACCTCGCCGACCGGCATTCAGGAGCTTGGCCGCTTCGATGACATTTCGGTCGAAGCAATGCTCTGGGATGCGATCGAGTCGAAGCTGTAGGACATGCCGATTGCACCGTCATCCCGGACAAAGCAAAGCGATGATCCGGGATCTTCGTCCGGCACAAACTCGGTGGGAGATCCCGGATCTACGCCCGGGATGACGAGGTTGGTTAAGGTTTACTCACCGCAAAAACGCCAGCAGCACATAGCGCTCGCCACGGGTGATTGGGCGAACCTCGTGCAGCAGTGAGGCTGAGAAAATCGCCGCCTGACCGATCTCGGGAACGTACCCGAAGTCGCCGTATTCTGGGAACACCAGCTGCCCGCCGTCATAGGCACCTGTGTTCAGGTTTAGCGTGACCGCAAACTTCCTGGCCTTGGAGGCTTCGCTGGTGTTATCGCGATGCGCCTTGAAGAACCCTTGCTCTTCGCCCGAATAGCGCACGATCTTGAAATCTTCGTGACTGCCGATCGCACAATGGGCGACGCGGCCGATCTCGGGGATGATCCGGCGCTCAAACAAATGCCGGATCTCCGTCTCTAGCGGCGCTCCTCTGACGATCACGTGGTCGTGCCGACGTTTCACTGTCTCATCCTGGACCAGTTTCGCGCCGTCCTTGGTCTGCAGCATGAAACCGCTCGGCTCGTTGCCGCGCGTCTGATGGACCTCGATCAAGTAGCGGCAGTACTCCGGCGACAGTACGTCCGAGACGAGCATGATCGGAGCCTGCCCCGGTGGCGGCGGAAGGAGGTCGGCACTCACGGGCGGCAGGGCGGCCAGTACTTTATCCACATGGGTCTCAGTATCCTCAACAGGCAATACCGCAACGATCCGGCTTGAACGATCAAAGATCGCGGTGACAGACCGGTCCGGCGCACCAAGATTGAAGGCGAGCGCGCCCTGTTCATCTGAGAGAACAGAAAATACGAGCTTGTGCTTGCGCTGGTAGGCGAGATTGAGGTGCACCGGTGCCCGGCGAACCACAGCAACCGTCGCCCCCTCGAAAGCGGGCCCGCGATCGCGCAAGGCTTCGGTAATTGCAACCGCATCGCTCCCCTTGTCGTCGGCGGCCGAGATCAGATGCAGCACAGCTGGCGCACCGGCCATTCTGGTGATCGGCCGGCTGCGGCCGTCTTGATCCACAAGTGTCACCGTCGGCGCCACATCTCCAACGTCAAAATACTCTCGGACCAATCCGCTTTCGAATTCCACGGTGCCCTCTCCACTTGCTGCGTTCTCACCCGGGGATGCTACCCGAGGGCGGGCTCGGGCGGTAGAACCTTGCCGCCAGAGGGTGTGCTTGCTACACGGGACAGCACCCGACAGGACGGCCCAAGAGGAAGCCACCCCGAATGCTCCGACGGTTCTACGACTGGACATTACGCGTCTCAGCGCATCCCCACGCGCTTGGATGGCTGGCGCTGGTTGCTTTCGTGGAAAGCTCGATCTTCCCGATTCCGCCGGACGTGATGATCGTCGCCATGGTACTGGCAACGCGTGCCAAGGCTTGGCGCATCGCCGCAGTGGCCACGGTCGCGTCGGTGGTGGGCGGGTTCGCCGGTTACGCAATCGGCGGCCTGTTCTTCGAGGCCGTCGGGCGCCCAATTGTCGAGTTCTACGGCTACGGCGCCAAATTCACCGAGTTCAGCCAGATGTACAATGAATGGGGTGCCTGGATCGTGTTCGGCGCCGGCCTGACACCGTTTCCCTACAAAGTCATAACCATCGCCAGCGGCGTGACCGCATTGGACCCGGTGGTCTTCGGCGCCGCTTCTGGATTGGCCCGTGGGATCCGGTTCTTTGCCGTCTCGGCTGTACTTTGGTATTTCGGTCCACCGATCCGTATACTGCTTGAGCGCTACCTCGGGCCTGTTACGACCGTGTTCTTTGTGCTGCTGGTCGGCGGCTTCGTTGCTCTCAAATATCTGGTCTGACATGAACAAGATCCTTCGCCTGCTCTGTCGAAACCCATGCCGCAATGCGGCGATTTTACTCGCCTTTGCGCCAATCGCAATGCTAGGGGGCGCCTTTGCTTTCGAGCATTTCGGCAACCTTCAGCCTTGCATATTGTGCATCTATCAGCGCTGGTTTCACGCCATTGCGGCGGTCTTGGCGATGGCCGCAATCCTGGCACTCTTCCATCCGGGCGTGTCTCGTTCACTCTTAGCGCTGGCTGCTTTGACGTTGCTTGCAGGTGCCGGCGTCGCCGCATTTCATGTCGGGGTCGAGATGCATTGGTGGGAGGGCACATCTTCGTGCGGCTCGACCAGCCAACCAAGCACGCTCGCCGACCTTCGGGCGCAATTGCTGGCCCAACCGATCGTCCGCTGCGACGAAGTGGCGTGGTCCCTGTTCGGTATTTCGATGGCAGGCTACAATCTCCTCGCCTCGACCGGGCTCGCCGTAATCGGATTGGTCGCGGCGGCCCAGAAGTCCAGGAATGCGGAGACCGGAGCGTGAGCGCACGAACCCAGAAAACAGCGGCATCTGCCCTTCCAGGCGATCTGGACAAATCGGCCCTGATCGATCGCATACTTCGTGTCGATCACGCGGGTGAGTTTGGCGCCAAACGGATCTATGAGGGTCAGCTGGCGGTGCTTGGTAAATCCAGCTCAAAGGAAACACTTGAGCATATGAGGGCCCAAGAGCTTGAGCATCTGGCCGCGTTTGAGAAGTTGATGGTCAACCGCCGCGCGCGCCCAACAATCTTGCAGCCGCTCTGGCATGTCGCCGGGTTCGCGCTCGGCGCCGGCACGGCATTGCTTGGCGAGAAGGCGGCGATGGCTTGCACCATTGCGGTCGAAGAAGTCATCGACGAGCATTACGCCAGCCAGACCGAACAACTCGGTGATGATGAGGCGGAACTGCGCGAGACGCTTGAGTCCTTCCGCGCCGAGGAGCAGGAACACCGCGACATCGGCATCGCGCATGGTGGTGAGGACGCTCCGGGATATCCAGTGTTAAAACGCGCCGTTCAAGCCGGATCCCGGGCCGCCATCTGGCTCAGCGAGAGGATTTAGTGCCTGTCCTCACCCACCCCGGCGAAGCACCACATTGCGACCGCGTGTTCCTGTGGCAATGATGTAGTCAACCTCTTCGTTCAGCAGCATGGCCGCCTGGCCGGAGGCCTCTATTTCGTCGAATTTCGCCTGATATCCGTCGTCGCGATAAGCCTCGGCATTGACCAGCAGGCTGATGATCGCGCCAGGACGCGTAATCCGCATCACCTGGTCGAGACCACTTGGGCCAATATGGCTATGCGTGAAAGCACCGACGCTAACGCAGGCATCGTAGGTAGCATCTTCAACGGCGATCGGTTTGGTCATGTCGGCTTCGATCAGGGCACCGTAGACGCCCTTACCGCCCGCCACCTCCAGCATACCCGGGGATAGGTCGAGGCCATCGATCTGCGAGTAACCGAGGCCGGCCAAGGCCTCGCCACCAAGACCAGTGCCGCAACCGATGTCGATAATACGGGCGGCCTTGTCGCCGCAGTACTTGGCAAATGTATCGGCCATGCGGACCGGTGCCACGTATTCGTTCCCGGAGACTAATTCATCGTCGTAGGTTACGGCCCATTCGTCATAAAGCGTGCGAGCATCATCCGGCGTCGATAGCTGATAAGCCTTCGAAAGCAGCTTCTTATCCGTCATTTTATCTCTTTCACGACATTTCTATTCTGAATTCGACTCTAATAGATCGATAGAGGCAAGGCAAACCAGTCGCCCCAACGAGAGGACCAGAGAGAGAAATGTGATAAATCGATATATTCGGTGGCGGAAGACTTTCAGGCGCCGTCCTGATCCAGCTCGCTATCCCAATAGAGATAATCACGCCAGGACTGGTGCAGATAGTTCGGCGGGAAGGCCCGGCCGTTCTCCTGCAACTCCCAGGTCGAGGGCTGAGACGGGGTAGCCCTGGGGCGGAAGCCTAATCTTGACGGCATCTTGTTGCCCTTGCGCAGATTGCAGCCGGAGCAAGCGGTGACAACATTGTCCCACGACGTCCGACCGCCGCGCGAACGCGGAATGACATGGTCAAACGTCAGATCAGGCGTCGGAAACCCGTCACCACAGTATTGGCAGTTGAACTTATCGCGCAGGAAAACGTTAAAGCGGGTGAAGGCCGGTTGCCGGCTCTGCGGTACGTATTGTTTCAACGCGATTACACTCGGAAGACGCATCTCGAAAGACGGCGAGCGAATTAACTCGTCGTATTCCGAGACGATATTGACCCGATCGAGAAACACCGCCTTCACCGTGTCCTGCCAACACCAAAGCGACAGCGGGAAGTAGCTGAGCGGACGAAAGTCCGCATTCAAGACCAGGGCAGGCGAATTCTCCGTCATTTGCGAGCCTCCGCTAACGCGAAGTCAGTCAACCAGATTTACCAACCAAGCACAAGATATCGTCCGTTGGTAGCGGCAGGGAGCACTCAAATCACCAATTTCCGGCGATCTTTCTCAAAGCCTGATCGCACAAAATCAAGATCTTGTGGTTCTGTTTTGCCCAACCGCCTCACGCAAGGTATCCAGCAAGGCGTGGGTCAGAGGGGCACGGGTATCTCGGGCCGGCTCTATCAAGCTGACGCGTCGGCTGACCGGTGGATCGCCGAAAGGCCGGCAGACCAGTTCACGGCGGATCTCGGATGTCAGCGAACGTTCCGGTGCCACCGCGACACCAAGACCGCGCCGAACCATGGCGAGGATGGATTCGATTGAATCCAACTCCATCAATTCGGTTACCTGGATGCCCTCACGGCGCAGCGCTACGTCGATGATGCGACCGACCCCGGCACGGCGATTGAACCGCACGAACGGCTGGGCTCGCAGTAACTCCGCATGGTCGATGCCAGGAGTGCCGGCGGGAGCTACCACCATCAAACGCTCGGTCATGATCAAGCGCCCGGCAATCCCGCGTGGCAGGCTTCCTGGCTCGGTCATAATTGCCGCGTCCAGTTCACCGCGCTCGACCCTGGGGGGCAGCTCGGTAGACAGACCATTTTCGATGCGAACCGAGAGCGCCGGGTACCGCGCCCGCAACAGCGCCAGCGCATCGGGCAAGATGCCGGTGCTGACCGTCGGGATGACACCAAGTCTGAGCGTTCCGGCTACTTCGCCACCAGCCCGAGCGGCACTTTTTAATGCACCGTAGAGACCGACGATCTCCCGCGCCCGATCGAGCAGGTCCCGCGCCTGTTCGGTCGGTAGCGGCGGGCGATGCGCGCGATCGAACAGTACCACGCCCAATTCCGCCTCCAACGCCTTGATCTGCATGGAGACCGCCGATTGGGTCACACCCAGGCGCATGGCGGCGGCACCGAAGCCGCCGGTCTCAGTGATCGCAATCAAGGTTTCAAGTTGGCGCAGGGACACGGGCCACCCTCTACAGGGAATTTCAAATAGGTCTATCCATTCATCATACATCAATTAATTTGATAATCTTCATAAAGATTATTCGTTTGCCTTAATTCATACAGCCGCTCATTCTGTCCAAGATCACGCAAATGTTACCGTCTTGAGGAGCTCTCCATGACCTACGGTCTCACGCCCAGCCAGATCGAGTTGAAAGAACGCGCGGCAGCCCTGGCTCGCGATGTGATCGGCCCCCGTGCCGCCGAGATTGATCGGACCGAGCAGTATCCCTGGGACAATGTCGAAGCGCTAACCAAGGCCGGTTTCATGGGCATGACCATCCCGGAGAGCCATGGCGGCCAAGGACTGAGTTTCCTCGATACCACGCTCGTGATCGAAGAAATGGCGGCGGTCTGCGGCGTTACCGGGCGGATCGTGGTCGAAGGCAACATGGGCGGGATCGCCGGCGTCATGCGCTACGGCAGCGAGGCTCAGAAGCGACTGGCCGCCGAACTTGTGCTGGCTGGCGACAAGCCCGCGATCTGCATCACCGAGCCCGATGCCGGCTCGGCCGCGACCCACATGACCACCCGAGCCGACAAGCGCGGCGATACCTATGTGCTGAACGGTAAGAAGCATTGGATCACCGGTGGCGGCGTATCGCGCCTGCACATCATCTTCGCTCGGGTCTTCGATGAGGACGGGGTTGAGCAGGGCATTGGCGGTTTCATGGCGCTGCGGGATCAATCGAAAGGCCTGATTGTCGGCACGCGGGAGCCGACCATGGGCTTGCGCGGCATACCCGAGACCGAGATCATCTGTGACAATCTCGAGGTTCCGGCCGACATGGTGTTGGCGGCGCCCGGCGGCTTCAAGCGCGGCTTTGCCCAGCTTATGAATGCTTACAATTCACAACGGGTCGGTGCTGGCACGGTTGCCCTCGGGCTCGCGGTTGGTGGTTATCGCAATGCGTTGGCATTCGCCCAAGAGCGCGAGCAATTCGACCGACCGATCGCCGAGTTCCAAGGCTTGCAATGGATGCTGGCCGATATGAGCGTCGGTATTGAGGCCGGGCGCGCCTTGATCCACAAGGCGGCCGCTTCGGCCGGGGTGAATGACCAACCATTTCCGGATGCGACGCTTGCCGCCCAGGCCAAAATCTTTGCTTCGGAAATGGCGATCAAGGTGACGACCGACGCGCTCCAGGTCTTTGGCGCGCGCGGGTATTCGCGCAACTATCCGATGGAGCGTATCCAGCGCGACGCCCGCATGTTCACCATCGGCGGCGGCACGGCACAGGTTCTGCGCACCATGGTGGCCGGACGTATCCTTGAGCAGAAAACACCGCAAACCCGGGACGGCTACAGCAAGCTTGCCGAGCGCGCGGCGGCCGTATCCCTGTCTGAAGCGGCCGAATGACAGCCACCCTGCGCGGCGCCGACATTATCGCGCGCCGCCTCGCCGAAGCCGGGTGCCGGCATGCGTTCGGTATTCCTGGCGGCGAGGTCCTGACCCTGATCGACGCTCTGGAACTGGCCGGGATCGAGTTTCGTCTGGCCCGCCATGAGAACGCCGCCGGTTTCATGGCCGAGGGCACACATCACATGACCGGTGCTCCGGGCATTCTGGTCGCGACCGTCGGACCGGGAGCCGCCAACGCGCTCAATGTCGCTGCCAATGCGCTGCAGGACCGGGTGCCTCTCATCATTCTCACCGGCCGGGTCGATGCCGCCGAGGCGATCACCTACAACCATCAGGTCTTCGATCATTCAGCCGTTTTTGCGCCGGTGGTCAAAGCGAGCCTGACCGTGCCGGACACCAACATCGAAGCCTTGATCGATAAGGCCATCACCATCGCCATGGACGGACGGCCGGGGCCGGTACATATCGACTTGCCAATCATTGAGGCCGGTCGCATGCATGCGGCGCGCCCGCCGGTAAAAAGATCTCCGATTTCTCCATCGGTGCCAGCACCGGGACCGGATCTGGAGAGCGCCCGCGAATGGCTCGCCGGGGCTGAACGGCCGCTCATCATTGCCGGGATGGACATCCTCCACCACGACGCCTCAGATGCACTGCAGCGTTTCGCTCGAACATTCTCGGCACCGGTGCTCCAGACCTACAAGGCCAAGGGGGTCCTCGCAGAGGATGACCCGCTGGCAATCAGTGCCGCAGCGTTATCGCCGCTCGCCGATACGGTATTGCACCCCTTGATCCAGGCCGCCGATCTGATCGTTCTAGCGGGTTACGACCCGATCGAGATGCGGATCGGCTGGCGAAACCCCTGGAGCCCGGAAAATCAGCGCGTGATCGAGATCGCAGCGGCCCCTAACGACCACTACATGCATCACGCCTCGATCAGTTTCGTCGCGCATGTCGGGGCTACCTTGGATGCACTTTCAGTTGACGCGCTTTCGACTAATGAGGCGCCAAACGGCAACACCTGGCCAGATGGCGAACCGGGTGAAGCGCGTGAGAAACTCGCGGGCGTCTACGGCCAGAACGATGCTTGGGGCCCTGCCGCCATCGTCGAGACCGTGCGCGGCGCCCTGCCACGCGACGGGGTTGTTGCAGTTGACACCGGCGCGCATCGCATCCTGTTGAGCCAGGTTTGGCGATCCTTCGAGCCGCGCTCGATAATGCAATCGATGGGGCTTTGCACCATGGGCTGTGCCGTACCCCTTGCCGCCGGGGCCAAGCTCGCGGCACCTGATCGTCCGGTTGTTGCATTTACCGGTGACGGCGGGATGGAGATGATCCTCGGCGAGTTGGCGACCTTGCGAGATCTGGG
>JABIRP010000301.1 GCA_018699735.1 Rhodospirillaceae bacterium
CCAGGAGGCTGAACTGATAAGGCGATATGGTGGTATGGGCGGGCGGTTGTTTCGTTTCGCGTTCGGACGAGACGACCGGCGCGTAGAGCCAGAAGCGCCAACCAAGAGCGTGTCTTGTGAGACGACATTTAATACGGATCTGAGCACTGCCGATCAACTGCAACCGGAGCTCTGGAACCTCTGTGAAACGTTATCCGGCCGCCTGAAGGCCAAGAACCTGGCCGGTCGAGCAATCGTTCTCAAACTCAAAACCGATGCCTTCAAACTCCTTACACGACGGCTGTCGTTAAATGACCCCACGCAACTGGCCGACACAATATTTGCCAACGCCGACCGCCTATTGGTTCGCGAATTGGACGGTCGGCGATATCGCCTGCTTGGCGTCGGCGTGGCTGAACTGGTTAGCGGGGAATTGGCCGATCCCATCGACCTTGCCGATCCGGATCAAGCCCGGCGCAAGACGATCGAGGATGCCATGGACGTGGTGCGCGCAAAGCTTGGCAAGGGTGCGATCTCTAAAGGGCGGTCCTTAGGGCGTGACTAACGACCTGCTCACAAGGCTGGCGCCCTCTCACACCCTCTTCAACAGCCAAGCGTCAACAGCCAAGTGGGCCCTTTAGAATTTCAAGCTTGCGCAGCTCGACATTGACGACGAAATCGCCGTAGTCGATTTTCAGAGCCCGCGCGATGCCATTCGGATGTAGGTCGATGCTCATTTCATAATCCGGCTCTGAGCCTTTGGCCTCAGCTTCGAAAAAGGCAAGCCGGATCGGCCAATAATAACCGTTGAGATCTCGGTCAGGCCCGGGTTTTGGCTCGCTTCGGCGACCTATTACAGCCGTGACCGGGGTGTCCGGTTCGAACTCGCCACCATCGAAGAGATGCGTGCTGAAAAATTTCTCGCCTTTAAGCGCACGATCGATCAATTCAAACGTATGTTCGGACGGGAAGATTGCCTGCTCCGACAGTTTTACCGTTTTTTTCTCCGGCTTGGCAAAGCGAATATCGCCCTGTCGCTCGGCGACGCCGGATACTTCCTTAACCTGGCCACCTTGATGCTTCTTCACAAAAAATCGGTAGTGTTTACCATCAATCGCCTCCCAGGTGTTGTAGCTGGAAGCGATCTCGTTAGCTTCGCCATCGGCTCCAAAGAACCGAATGCGGTAATGTTGTTGGACTGTCCACCCTTCACACTCTCGGCGCCATTCAAAAGCCATGCGGCCATCGACATCGATCACATCTGAGCCACTCTTGGTCTTCGCCAGTTTCATGGAATAAAGCGCTCGGTGAGGGATAAACGAGGACCGAGCATCCGCGAATGCCGTCACGGCGGGGGCGGCGGCACATGCCACCAATACACCAAGTGCCATTGCCGTGCGAAAGGCTGTGGATCGCATCATAGTTCTCTCCTCGGACCAACGATGATCGATCATAGGGCCGGAAGCCGCTGGTGCCCAATCAAGTTCTCGTTTGTAGAACAATCTCAGCCAAAGCCATGCGGCAAGAATTTCCTCCCCGCTCCGTGGCCCGCATGATCGGGTAATTTTTGCCTTGGACGAACTATGTAACCAATTGATTTCACGTTGTTTCCAGTCCGGCAAGGCTGGCATAACCTTTGCAACCAAATCCACGGGACGAATTAACTACCGTGGTGAAGACAAATGAGAATGATCACTAAAGGGACCGATAGCACTTTCCCTGAACTGCCTGGAGCTCGGGTTACCCCGATGACGGCAGACCTCTCAACATTGCTCGCGACCGTAACTACGGATGCCGCGATGCAAGACCTCGACAAGCTTGATCCGAGCGCCTCGGACGAAACCAATCAGGCCCTCCGCCTCGCCTTGATCGCGATGACGGAAGCGGATCGCCGGATCCGGCGTCAACAGCGTCGGATCGCCCACCTTGAGAGTTTATCCTCAACCGACGAGTTGACCGGGTTAACCAATCGTCGTGGCTTTCGTACTGAGTTGCAGCGCACTCTGGCGTCAGCAGCACGGCATGACACTGGCGGCGTGATCGTCATGATCGATCTGGATCGCTTCAAGGAAGTGAACGACACCCATGGCCATAGTGCCGGTGATGCGCTTCTGATCGATGTGGCGCATACCTTGAAAGGCTGGGTCCGGGAATCAGATGTGGTCTCCCGCCTCGGCGGTGACGAGTTCGCAGTCCTGATGGCCGGTGCGGATGCCGCAGAGAGCGAGCGTCGCTTAATCGACCTGGAACAGCTTTTGAATGGCAAGACGATCATGTGGCGCGACCGCGCACTCGTGGTCCACGCAAGCATCGGATACACCGAATTTGGCGCACAGGACAGCGAAGCTGAACTGATGGACCGTGCCGACAAGCGAATGTACGCGGTAAAAGCTCAAAACCGCATCACACTGAACCAACCGTCCCGTCTATCACTCGTAGCCGTCTAATCACCACCAAGCACGTCCCCAAACGAGAAAAGGCCGCCTCACAAGGCGGCCTTTTCTTATTTTGTGCCCACAATTGGGCGAGACGTTTAATTCATAAACTTCAACGTGACATCACCGTGTCATCAACGGAACCGGCTGGGTCAATCGGGTGGTCCAGGGCGCCTTGCCATCAATCCTGCGAATGTCGCCCTTCATCTGGGAGGCGGCGCTCGCGCTCATCGGACCGACCGCGACCCGGTACCAAGGCTGACCACCGACATGCACGCGCATGATGTTCGGCTCAAGATGATCGACCCGCTGCGCCAAATCGCGCGCTCTATCGAGCGGCCGGAACGAGCCCAAGATGACGTAGCGACCGGTTTCGGCTTGTCCGGACGGTAAATCACGGGAGATGGCGACATCCTTAGCTATCGCGCGACTGGGCGCGATCCGCTGGAGAGGTTGGGCTACGACCCAGTGACTGATCGGCTCAACGCGGCGTTCAACTGGAGCTTTATCCTTGACCAACGCAGCAATGGTAATCGGTTCAACCTGCTCGGAAGCCACCGTGCCAGCAAATCCTGACACCACGCCCAACACCGCGGGAGGAGCCGGCATCTGGGCCATATCCTCGCCAAATACCGTCTCGAAATCCTGGGTAGAAGCACTCTCTTTGAAGTCGTCGGGAATGGCCCTGATTTCCACACCCTCAACCATCGCAACAGAGGTAATATCGGGGTCGTCGAAGTTGCCAGGATATTGCGTAACCGTCACGGTGTCGGGGACATGTTCGCCAGGTTTGTAGGCTCTGCAGATCGGCTCACCAATGGCCAGACGAATCATCGCGCAGTTTTCATTGCGGGTAGCGGAGATCACGTGGTCAGTCGTCGTTTTCCCCGTGGTCAAAAGCGAAACACCCGTCATGCCGCTTGACGCAAGTGACAGCGTCAATGGCAATGCCGGGATGCATCCTGCAAGCACAAGCGGTAGTCCGGCAATAAGCCACGACCGCAATTTCATAATAATTCCCCCGCCTAATTCGCTAGCTTTTAAGAAGATTCTGATGGAATCGAATACCTTTCGCAACAATTAATAATTCATTACAATTGCATAAATTTTTATCTATCGGTTAAATGCTTGAAATTTGATTCTTTTTCAAGACATTGGGTCCTCAATGACAGGTTCAATCTTTTTAGCAAAACCACAAAGAAAATAGTTAATGAAACCAATTACTGACACGAAACACCTCCGAGACGCTTGCGAAAGCCTTTCGAAGGCCGACTATGTCGCCATCGATACAGAGTTCATGCGAGAGAAAACCTACTATCCGATTCTCTGCTTGGTTCAACTGGCAATCCCCGGAGAACAATACGCAGTGGACCCGATGGCGGATGGCATCGACCTGACCCCGCTCTTCGATTTGATGGCCAACGAAAACATCCTCAAAGTGTTTCACGCCGCACGCCAAGACGTAGAAATCTTCCTGCATCTCAGCGGCTCCATACCGACCCCTTTATTCGATACGCAAATTGCCGCGATGGTGTGTGGATTCGGCGAGTCCGTCGGCTACGAGACCCTGGTTAACAAACTGACCGGCAACCAATTGGATAAGACCTCGCGATTTACCGATTGGTCACACCGCCCACTCACCGATCGGCAACTCGATTATGCGATTTCCGACGTGACACACCTCCGGACGATCTATGAGCACCTGAGAGATACATTAGAGAGCTCCGGGCGCGCATCTTGGCTCGGTGAAGAGTTCGCCATCCTAACGACCCCCACGACCTACCGGGTTGAACCGGAGGAGGCTTGGCGGCGCGTAAAAGTGCGTTCGGCCAAGCCAAAATTCCTTGCTGTCCTGAAATCCATCGCGGCCTATCGCGAGAACGAGGCCCAGCGCCGAGACGTTCCGCGCAACCGGATCTTGCGTGACGACGCGATCATGGATATCGCCGGTCAAGCGCCAAGCTCGGAAAAGGAATTGGCGCGCATCCGAACTTTTAACGCCAATAATGCCGCCGGTCGACTTGGCCGCGAAGTGCTTGAAGCGGTCAAACTCGGCACCGAGATGCGACCGGAGGACATGCCCAAATTACCACCAACCAAGGACCTGCCGCGCGGGCGGATGCCGCTGGTTGAACTGCTGAAGGTTCTGTTGAAGTTGAAATCGGAAGAGCATCAGGTTGCCCAAAAGCTAATCGCCAACGGCACAGACCTGGAGGAAGTCGCCGCTTCCGACGACGCAGATGTTCCGGCACTCAAGGGATGGCGACGGGAAGTCTTTGGCGCCGACGCACTCGACCTAAAGCACGGCCGCATCGCCATCGGCGCCAACGGCTCGGCGTTGAAGCTGATCAACCTCAGCTAACCTGCCTCTCCCTTTGCCGCCTCTCGTTTTGCCGCGACTTCAAGCGCCGCATAGTCATGCTCGACACCGCCAGCAACTTGCATCATTGCTGCCTCGCGCGCTTTGACCATCGCGACCAACGCCTCGTTCCAGGGAACCGGAATGCCGAGGCCTTGCGCCTCTCGTATCAAGGCCCCATTCAACGAATCGATCTCCGTCTGCTTACCGGCCTCCATATGCTGTTGCATTGAGGGGCGATTGTACTTCAGCCGGCAATACGCCTTGATATGACCAACGGGGTCATCATCGGTAAGGCGAAGCCCCTTGGCCCGGACAACCGCCATGATTTCATCCAGTATGTGGGCCTGCATGGCAGCGGCGGCCGGGTTACGGGCCATCTCGCCGACCCTCAGCCCCGAGGCCGCGCAGATCGGGTTGATGGCGCAGTTATGCACCCATTTAGTCCAGATGATATCCAGGATGTTGTCGACGGCTTCGGTCTCGAAACCAGTTTCGCCAAGGGCGGTGGAAAGCATTTGTGCGCGCTGGCTCTCTGAGCCGTCCAACTCGCCCACATATGTGACGCCGGCATTGGTATGCAACGCATGTCCCGGCCCCGCCATCGCGGCCGAATGATAGCTGATGCCGCCAAGCACCCGTGCCTCTCCAAGCTCGGCAACCAGCGCCTCGACATTGCCAATGCCGTTCTGAAAGGTGATCGCGTACCCCTCTGGTGAAAGAGCATCTTTCGCCACTCTGGCTCCAGCAACGGAATTGTTGGTGTCGGTTTGCAGGAAGGCGACGTCGGCCCATCCGGGCCATTGCGACGCGTCAGCACTCACCGGTAGCATCGCGCGCTGCTCTCCGCCGACACCAGTGATCATCGCGCCGTCACGCTGCATGGCCTCTGCGTGTTCGGCCCAGGTATCGACGAGGCGCACTTCATGCCCCTTACCCGCCATCGCCAGCCCGTAGAGGCAGCCCATGGCGCCCGCCCCGATCACAATAATTTTCATACTCACTCTCCGTCTTTTATCCGTATCAGTAATTTCGAAAGAAGATTCGATCCAGCCGCGCCTGCCTAACGAAAAGCACGTCGCGTTCAAAGGCGTAGTTGGAAATCTGGTTGCCAAAGCTTTGAAACGCGATCGGGTGCAGCCCGACATCCCCGAGCAATCCCGAGATTCGCGCGAAGCTTGGTGCCTGGTTTTCATACTCGACAGCAAATGAGCACTCGCAAAGCACCGCTTCGACACCGGCAAAGAACCCCGGAGACCCCTCGATCACAGCGACCTCATGGCCCTGGGTATCGATCTTGACGATCGTTGTCCCTTCGACCTCTGAGAGCGTATCAATCCGACGGCAGGGAACGCTCTCGACCTGAGAATTGCTGGTATCGTAATTTTCAGACACAGCGTCTGCATATTTGTGAAACGAATTCAACTCCGGGCTCTCGGGGTAGATCGTCATTTCGAACTCCCCCTCTTCGCTTCCGAGCGCTGCACGAACACACTCAACTCGCTCGTCGCTGGAATACCTCTCGGCAAGCCGTTTGAATGTGACCGAAGCAGGCTCAATGCAGACCGCTTTGGTCTTGGGAAAGACATCGAGAAAATCAGCGGTGAAGGCCCCGGTATGGGCGCCAACATCGATCAGATGGAGCGACTCGTCGGGATCGAAAAACCGCAGCAGCTGAATCCAATCTTCGGCCGATGCGGGGTGGCCTAGAATCCGCCGGCGCATCCAGGATGGCACCGGCTGGGCCCGCGCCAAACTCGCATACTCTTCCAAAAGAAAAAGCCTATGGCCTACCTTGTCGATCTGCTTGCGAAGCCACCGCAGACTCATCAATCAAACCTCATGGATCACGCTGCCCGGCCAAAGACCCTCTCGGCGAAGCTCGGATAAATCTCGGCGATTTGCTCGGCAACCGGCCCCCGGATCAGCCCCAGTGTTTCGGCGTCTGGCACCTCGGTCACCGGAACCTCCGCTGGGGTGTCGAAGTCAAAGCCCGTGTTGGCGCGGATATCCTCCAGCGTCTGCCCCGGATGAATGCTCTCCAGACGGAACCGGCCGCTTTCCGGCTGAAAGTGGAACAGACAGCGGTCGGTAATCAGCGCATACGGCCCGCCCGGGCGATAAACATTGTCAGCCGAGGTTCCCGGCGCACTGACATAGTCGACCGTCTCGACCAAAGTGCGCGGTGTGTGCTCAAGGCGAAACAGAATGACCCTCGGGACCATGAAGTACATATAAGACGAGCCAAAAGAGCCCGGAAACCGCGCCTTCGGTTGATCCGGGTCCCCGACTGACACCAGGTTGATGTTAGCCGAACCATCGATCTGCGCGCCGCTCAGAAAAAAGGCATCAACACGGCCTTGGCCGGTGCAGTCAAACAGCTCGGTCGAGCCATCGGTAAAGAAGTTGTTCTTCCGACTGCCCAAAACAGAGACCCGCATCCGGTCACCCGAAAGTGCCTTGGCGAGCAACGCTCCGGTTCCCGGCACCGGTGAGGACGCACCAACCGCGACATGGTCCAGCCCTTTCAACATTCCGGCGATGGACGCCGCCAAAATCTCCTCCGGTAAAACCTGGCTCATTCAGCGGCCGCCTTGTGCAGGACATATCGGCTGAGATAGTCATTGAAACCGTCCTCACTACGCGCCATCTCGGCGTAGAGCGCTACGTGCTCCCCGTCGCGCGCGTAGCGGTCGGCGACGCCCAGCGGCCAGGCCCCTTCGCGGGCTTCAGCGATGGCATCAACGTAGATCCCCGGGATAACACCCGCAGCCGTCTCGGCATCTTCCAGAAGGTTGCCATCGACGATTTCCTCGACCGTCACGACCGAAGCCTTGGCGGCATGTGCCATCAGCATCAGCTCACGGCGAACACCGACCCAGACATTGCCGGCACGGTCGGCTTTCGGCGCATGGAACATAGCCACATCCGGGCGGATCGCCGGCACCAGCAAAACCGGATCGTCCTCCGCGAACGGGTTCGCCTGAACGATCCAATCCTCGCGCCGCTTTTCGACATCGGAGCCGATTACACCGCGCACCGGAATGAAGGGTATGCCCTTCTCGCCCGCTTGCAGGGCCGAGAGAATGGCGGGGCATGTTGCATCCAGCATACGGATCGAGCCCGCTTTGATCGCAGCCGTAAAGCGTGGCGCCAAGCCTTGCTCGGCAAGGGTAACGGCAGCCGTTTCGACCGTGGCAACGCAGCCGGCGCCGATCAACAAGTCGCCTTGCAATCCGAACTGAGGAAC
>JABIRP010000302.1 GCA_018699735.1 Rhodospirillaceae bacterium
GCGTCACACCAAGCCCAAGCGCTAGTAATTCCGTCGTCTCCATCGAACCCGCCCCCCGCAAAATTGCTCACCGCGGAGACGATAATTCAACTCGGTATTAACTGTTGAGATTCCACTTGTCGCGTCGAGGAGCCAAGAATGTCATCTCGGAAAAAGTTCAACCGATCGTCGGCCGGGCGCTAGGCACCGATAAGGCAAGCATCGAGATGTCGCAGCGATTTATCGCAGCAATTTGGGATCCGACACTGCCAGAGGCAAAAATCTTCATCGATGCCTTCAAGATTTCCGAGAATGAAATCGCCAACATATTTGGCGCCTGGAAGGGGGTTTCGTTCTACCAGCAACAATTCCATCGCAACCGAGTCGTCATCGCCCAGGTCCTTCAGTGGCTAAAATCAGACCTTTCGAAACCGATTGATGCACGGGCGGTAAAGCCCTACCTGCCACAGATGGACATGCACAAAAATACCGTGCAGAAAAAGATGATGAACATCCTCGGCAACATCAATCAGATCTTCAAAGATTTCGATGGTTGCTACGACACGTTCATCAATGATGGAAATCCCGCACCATTTCGAAATTTCCTCGTGACCTCGCATTTTCGATATTGGATATTGGGGTATTGTTGCACCGCGTTAATCCATTGCCAAAATACGTTTACTCGTTATATGGACAACTCTATCAAGAACCAACTGACGTTTGAGCAAACTACCGAAATGCTCACTCATTTGGACACCACTCTGAGCAGTCAGGCTACGACGAGCAAACAACTGGCCTGATTGGATGATATGGTAAAACTAGAACGACAACCTTGTGTGATTTGGTTATGATTCAGGCATGAACGGAATTTCCTCGAACACAACGGCGATTTGGCCGATCAATTTCACCGAACGCGGTGTCAGTATCGGTTTCACCACGCCAGCAATCGCGCAACTGAGAGCACGCCGGGATAGCCGGGACAAGTTGGAATTGCTGGTCCCGGGTTTGTCGGGCGGCCCCGGCATATACATCCTGCCCTGGAGTGCCCTATTCGAGCTCTTTAATTTGACGGTCCATGATCGAGCACTGCATGACGCCCTCTCCGAGATTGAGGACTTGCATCCAGTGGCGACACGAAAAGCTTCTCAGATTGTGGCCATGACCGGCATCGCCGGGCCCCGCATGGCGGAGGCCGCCCGAGGTGCGACGACCAACGATATGACGGAACGCCTGACCGGTAACTTCCATTTGCTCTCCAGTCTGGTTGAAAAGGAAGATGCAATCACCTTGGAAGAGGCAGCGACGGCGGACGGGCAGAGGACACTTCGGCGCGGCATTCGCAAGGCAGCCACCCGAATCAACGTCCCCGAGAACGATATTCATGCGGCGGCCGAGAAATGGAGCCAGGCGGTTTCGCCTTTGGGGCTTCCGAATATGCGGACGCCTAACCGATTGAGAATTCTGCTTGAGAAGATCACCCAATTCATACGCGCAACCGAGGAGTGGGGCGGTTCCGTGAGCGAAGAAAAAGGTCTGCCGGCGCTTTTTGCCAGCAGCGTTGCAACCGAGACAAAGGCTGTCGTGGACGACGTTTTAAAACAGCTCGACCAGTTCGCGGTATCACCCGAAGCGACCTTTCAAAGCTGGAAGACCCACGGCGCGGAAGTGAAGCGCCTCGCAGATGAAGCTATCCGATTGCTTGACGGGTGGGACCATATCGTGACCCTCTGGGAAGATTCGGTACATAACAGCCGCATGCCGCTTGAACTTGCGACATGGACGATCATCAGACAAATTCCAATGGCGCCCAAAAGCATGATTTCAAAAACCCGGCAAGAGTCCTGGACGGAAATTGAGAGGCGCCTGACCAGGCTGGTTGGCGAGGCTGGGTCCAGGGTCGTCACGCAAACAGATCTGGACGGCATGCTGCATGAAGAAGGTCTAAAATTTCGGGAGGCTACGTTTTGACTGAGGCCGCGCCCGATCCACTCCGGCATCTGACCAGCCTGCTGTTCAATATTCCGCCGGAAAAGTTCTCGGTTCTGGTGCACGATTTGGAGTCGCGCAGGCGCGCGGGCTCGCCTGACGACAATGTAGACAGCATTCTTGATCGGTTGCGCCCTCGATTGGCGATCATGCAGCCGAAACGGGCCCCGACCATCAAGCGGCTGCTTTGTGACCCGTTCGAGGATGTGCTTTATAATTCCACCAGAGACCTTAAGCCGATTGGCCGAATTCCGAGAAATGTCCTTGGCTATTGCTGGGATGTTCTGCGTGAGGAAATTGGTGAATTCGATCTCGACCGCATCGAGCGGGACATCACAGAGGTTGATGGCGATGACCTGATCGCGATAGATCTGGCCGGCGCTGAACTCTGGCAACTCGCGGCAACCTGCTTCAACGGGCTTTTGGCAACCGCTAGGCGCGACCGTGACGCAAGACAATCGCTTGAAAAGCGCCTTGGCGGCGAACTTGGAATGGATTCCCTGCGCGATATCGCCGGGTTTCTCGACATCGGCCCGTCGCTGATATCTCTCCGCCGTTCGATGTCTCGCCCGCCAATCGAACAACCGACAAGCACCGATGTTTTGGGCGTGGCCGAAGCTATTGGATCTGTAAACCTGATTCGACCCGATCGCCTAGAGTATCTGATCTACGTAGTGCTCGGACGCATGACCGAGTCGACCGATGTTCTCGACATTCTTCGCCGTGTCGGCGAAGACGACCCAGAACTGCCGACCGATCGTATGCTCAGCACTGCCGGCGAGGCCATCGCCAGCCAGATCGAAGCCGCCGTTGCGGAAATGGAATTCCGTGTGGACTCCGACACAAACGCTGACAACCTCGCGCGCCAAGCTGGCCAGTTCGTCGAAACCTTGCGCAAGGCTGGGGAAGCGGCCCGTGCTACAGGTTCGCGGCAGCATTCCCGACAGATCGAGCAAATCACCAACGAGTTAGCGCGGCAGGCTCGCAACCAATTGGTCGAAATCGGCGATCAAGACATCACCAAGCTGACCCGATCGATTTCAGCAGGTGATTGGGGCGCAAATGAAGAAAACAGCGGTGACGAAATTCAGGCAATCGAACTGCTGCAGGGCCGGGTCACAACTCTGAAGCTGATGACCGGGTTCTCGGATGATCTTCGTCTGTCTGACGACATCGACAACCGGCTAGATCAAATCCGCGATGCCGCCAAGTCTGCCGCATCGCAAATCAGAGAACAGATCAGTGCCGGTGATATTGGCGACGAGCCCTCGCGGCGAAGAGCCTATGCTGTCATTCGTCTTGTTGAATTGACGTCTGGCTCTGAGGACGCGGATCGCCTGCGTCAACGGCTGGTCGATTACATCAAGGCCATTGAGGCGGTTTAGACCGGCCTGCCCGAGACAAAGCCCTTCCCCGCGACAAACCTCTGTCGACAAGTGCAATCAAGCGCTTACCCGCACGATGGGTTGCTCCCGGATCGGGATGTGAACCAAGCCCGAGAACAGGCTGAGGCCAATCGCTATCCACCAGATCAGGTCGTATGACCCAGTCGCATCAAATAGGCGCCCACCGAGCCAAACGCCGAGGAATGCCCCAAGCTGATGCGATAGGAACACGACGCCAAACAGCGTGCTCATGTATCTGGTTCCAAAGATTTGGCCGACCAGACTTGAGGTCAGCGGAACCGTCGAGAGCCACAGCAATCCCATTACCGCACCGAAGATCAGCACAGAAGCGGTAGTCGGAGGGGTCAGGATAAAGATCGTGATCAAAACCGCACGGGACAGATAGAGGCTTGAGAGCAGCCATCGTTTGGAATATTTGCCGCCAAGCACGCCGGCCGAATAAGCGCCGATGACGTTGAACAAGCCGACCAGAGACAGAGTCCAGGCGCCAAGATCTTTCGATAAGCCGATATCGACCACATAGGACGGCAGGTGCACAGCGATAAAGGCGACATGAAAACCACAGACGAAGAAGCCACCAATCAATAACCAGTAACTGCGATAGGCGAAAGCCTCACTCAGGGCTTCACCGAAGCTCTGATCTGTTGACGCTCCGGCCGAACCGCCCGGCGGAACCGAGCGATAAACAAATGACAAAGGCACCATCAGCAACGCTATTGCGGCACCGATCCAGATGGTTTCCTCCCAACCGACCCAATCGATCATAAACCGCGTCGCAGGCACAAAGACAAACTGCCCGAATGATCCGGCCGCCGCCGTGATGCCAATCGCCCATGATCGCTTCTCGGGCGGAAATAATTGGCCAACCGCGCTCAAGATCAAGCCAAAAGACGTGCCCGCGAGTGCTGCACCGATAAGGACGCCAGTCGAGAGATGAAACGAGAGCGGGTCCGATGCGACAGCCATCCAGGCGGTTCCACCCGCGTATATGAAGCCCCCCCAAAACAGAACCTTGAAAGGGCCAAACCGGTCGGCCAGAGCGCCAGCGAAGGGTTGCGCCAATCCCCACATCAAATTCTGCACGGCCATTGCAAGCGAGAATACCTCTCGCCCAGTGCCAAGCTTGTCCGAGATCGGCTCCATATAGAGCCCAAAGCCTGAACGGATGCCGAAATTGATCGCCGCGATCGTACCGCCTGCAATCAAGGCGGCGTAGGCTAGGCGCATATCGAATTGACGGCCCTCAGAGGCATAAGTCATCGGATCGGGGCTCCAGATTCTGGTTACGCTCTCTTGCCGACGGCCCGAGGACGAATTAGGCTCGACCATCACATTTCGCCGCTGGTGCCGCAAGCACCAGTCTCGGCATGGCAGTGTTTCAAAATTAGATAGTTAGGATCCGAGAAATGGCCAACCCAAAATATGCATTCATCCGTGGCGAAATCGTTCCCTATGACGATGCCACCGTGCACGTAGCCTCCGGCGCCTTCAAATTTGGCACCGCCGTATTCGAGGGTCTGCGCGGGTACTGGAACGAAGACCAGCAGGATATGTATCTCTTCCGGATGGATGAACACATGCAGCGCCTGGAACAGTCTCAGATGTTCATGCGTTACGAAGAGATCATCGCCGGCGGTTATGTAGCCGAAAAAACCAAAGAGCTAATCCATGCTAATGGATTTCGCGGCAACAACGTTCACATCATGACGACCACCTATGTCTCTGGCGCCGGCGGCCCAGGAATGTGTGGCCCAATCGATCTGACTATCACGGCGATGGAGCGTCCGCGCTCGGCGAACGTCCTGGAAGGCGTCACGGCACAGGTCAGCTCCTGGATGCGGATACCGGACAACGCCATGCCCATGCGGGTGAAATGCAACGCCAACTACCACAATGGACGCCTGGCGACCGTGCAGGCATCGGCCGATGGTTATGTCACGGCAATCATGTTGAACTCGCGCGGCAAGGTCTCCGAGGGGCCCGGTCAATGCTTCTTCATGGTTCGCAATGGCAAGGTGATTACGCCCAGCACCTCAAACGACTTGCTCGAGAGCATCACCCGCGACACCGTACTGGAACTCCTCGCCGAGATGGGCATCGAGACGGTTGAACGCGATGTCGACCGAAGCGAGATCATGATGGCCGATGAGGCCTTCTTCTGCGGCACCGCTTGGGAGGTGGCTCCAATCCTTGGGATCGACAAGGTTGCTATTGGTTCCGGTAGCAAAGGTCCCATCACCAGTCGACTACAGAAGCTCTATTTCGATATCTGCGACGGCAGTAGCGGTCAGCACACCGAGTGGCGCATGCCAGTCTACGCCGGCTCAAACGCGAAAGCTGCCGAGTAAGCGAGACCGAACACCGGTGAAAGTGGCGCTCAAACCTTTCGACCCGTCAAACCGCTGGTTGACGGTTTGGCGCTACTTCATCGTTGCAGGCGTTCTGTATTCCATTTTTATCGTGCCGTACGAAATCGGATTCGTTCCGCATTTTTCTACGGCCATGGAAGCCCTAACGAACTTCATCCATGTCGCATTCATCGTTGATATGGCGATTATCGCCCATACTGCCTATTGGCGGTCGGGCCAGCTGATAACCGACCGCCGACAGATCAGAATGCGATATATCAAAGGGACGTTCTGGATCGACTTCCTGGCGAATTTTCCCTTTGAACTCCTCCTTTTCTTTTTACCAGACCACATCGGTAATATACCGACGGTCGGCCTGCTCTCGTTGCCACATATTTTGCGAATTCACCGGCTGTTTCAATTTCTTGGCAATTGGGAAACCAATCCGAATATCAATCAGGTCACTGTCAGGGTTATCAAACTCGTTTTCGTTGTCGCCATCTCGGCCCATCTCGTAGCCGTAGCCTGGCATATGATCTGGTTGCTGGAAGGCAAACCAATGGAAGGCTGGGGCACCAATGCGGTGCTTTCGAACGCCCCCGCACTCGAAGCCTACATTCATTCTCTCTACTGGGCCGTAACCGTCCTAACCACGGTCGGTTTTGGCGACATCACGCCAACGACCGAAATCGAGATTCTGTTCACGATTGTCGTGATGTTCATCGGCGTCACGATTTATGCGTACATCATTGCCAATATCACGATGCTGATCCCACGCATCCAGGGTGGCCGTATCGAACACCAAGAAGATCTCGACGCCCTTCGGGATTTTATGCGCGAGCGCCGGTTTCCAGCCGAGTTGCAGAACCGGGTCATTAACTACAAGGACTTCGTCTGGTCGCAAACCCAAGGCGATTATCAACGCCGCCTCCTGAGTGTATTGCCACATGGCTTGCGCCATGAGGTTGCCGCCCATTTGGCAGAACATATCCTGGGGTTAAGGCAGCTATTTCCGGATGCAGACGAGGAATCCCTGACCCGGTTAGTGATGGCGGCCCAACCGGAAATTCACCCGCCAGGCGGCGCAATAGCCGCGTCGGGTCAAATCATTCAGGAAGTATTTTTTATAACTGATGGCGAGGCACGCATCATCTCTGGCGATGGCACCGCCCTCTGCGTTCTAGCCGCTGGAGAGCATTTCGGTTCCATCAACGCAAAAGCCGGCACAACCCGCAGCGCGTCCGTCATCGCCGATGGATATTGCTCGGTGTTGCGCTTGGATCGAACCCAGATCAAAGACCTGAGCGAAGGCGACCCAAAGTTACGAGCCGCAATCCGGCGCGTGACCAAACGCGGTGAGCGCGTCAACACTCAATGGAAGGTTTAATTGAGTCCTTAGCTGGGACCGGCGCCGCGGACACCATAGTTCAGGATACCAATCCAGAACCGCTCCAACTCCCGATACAAACTGCTGGCATTTGTCAGGTCATCGGCGCTGATGCCGGCCTCATCAAGTGTGGAGGCGTGGCGATCAAACATATCGCGAACCACATCACTCAACACAAGTCCCTTGTCCGAAAGGCGGACGCGAATCGAGCGGCGGTCATGGGTCGAACGCTCTTGGATCAAATACCCATTCTCGACCATTTTGCGAACATTGTAGGACACGTTAGAGCCGAGATAGTAACCGCGGTTGGTCAACTCCCCGACCGCTAACTCGTCCGGGCCAATGTTGAAAAGAATCAACGCCTGGATATTGTTGATGTCCTCAACGCCCTGGCGATCCAACTCTGTTTTCACCACTTCAAGGAATTGGCGATGCAGGCGCTCGACGAGTCGAATCGCTTCTAAATATTCTTGGCGCACATCCGGGGCGCCACCAATGGGTTCACTCGACGATACCATGACAGAAAGACTACACCATCCGGGTCGGTTTCGATAAGGCCTTGAACCGCTTTTACAGCCACTTCTTACTGAATTGCAAGTCAAACACCCTTAATCATCTTCATTATGCCGGAAAAATCGCTCTCTCCGTTGCCGGATTCAATGAACTGGTCGAACAATTCGGCGGCACGGCGCCCCATAATCGTCGACGCGTCACACGACTCGGCCGCATCTTGTGCCAAATGCAGGTCCTTCGTCATCATCGCGGCGGTGAACCCGGCTTGATAATCCCGGTTCGCTGGCGATGTCGGAACCGGCCCCGGAACCGGGCAGTAATTGTTCACGGCCCAACTCGACCCGGACGAGGTGGAGACCACGTCAAAGATGGTTTGCGGGTCCACCCCCAATTTCTCGCCCATGTTAAAGCCTTCGCAGACCCCGATCATGTTGATGCCAAGGATCATATTGTTGCAGATCTTCACCGCCTGTCCGTTACCGGCCCCGCCGGCATGGACGATGTTTCCGCCCATGACATCCAAATACGGCCGCGCCTTTGCAACGGCAGCGTCAGGGCCACCGACCATAAACGTCAGGGTCCCGGCCTCGGCACCGCCGGTGCCGCCAGAGACCGGAGCGTCGATCATCTCGTAACCGGCCGCCTCGGCATCGCCGGCCACTTTGCGGGCGGTTGCCACGTCGATGGTCGAACAGTCGATCAGCAAGGTACCAGGGGCCGCTTTGCCGATGATCGAGGCGCCATAGACCGAAGCGACTTGCGGGCCGGCCGGCAGCATCGTGATGGCGATATCGGCGCCATCGAGCGTTGCCTCGGCGCTCTCGGCCGCTGTACCACCCGCCGCAACGAGTGCCTCTACAACCTCTGCCACCAGATCGAAGCCGGTCACTGAATGCCCCGCCGTGATCAGGTTGCGGGCCATCGGCAGGCCCATGTTGCCAAGGCCGATAAATGCGATCTTGCTCATGCGGTCTCTCCCCTGCGCGTTTGGTAAATTTTATCCAAAGGTCAATTCGCTGCCGTCGGCAATGGGCTCAAAATACCCCGCCACATCGCTCTCGGATACCTCTTCAAGGCTGGCTGGCTTCCACTGCGGCGAATGGTCCTTATCGATCAACATGGCCCGCACGCCTTCATGAAAATCATGTTCCGCCATGAAGTGCTGAGACATCCGGTACTCCATTGTCAGCACCTCGCCAAGGTCACGCGCCTTGCGGCCGCGCCGGATCTGCTCCAGCGACACTTTCAGGGCGGACGGAGATTTCGGCGCCAGAGACTCCAAAGCCTTGGCGGCGAATTCCGAGCCGAATGCCTTAAGAGCCCCGATGATTTCTTCCATCGTGTTTCCGGCAAAACACCGATCAATCTCCCGCCGATGCTCCGAGATCGGAGCAATTCCAGCCGGACGATGAAACCGCGCCAGCACCTCATCAATGTCTCGCGCCGAGGTGACCGCCGTCAGTTGTTCACGCATTTCCGCGACCCGCTCTGAGGCCATGTGATGCGTGGTAATCCCGAGTGCCATGGCGTCGGCCGCATGCACACGGGAGCCGGTCAAACCAAGATAAACGC
>JABIRP010000303.1 GCA_018699735.1 Rhodospirillaceae bacterium
CATCTTCAAGAAGAGGCAGCAGGGTCAGTCTTCTGGCATCCCAAGGGCTGGACGCTTTACCGCGCGATTGAGCGCTACATGCGCGGACGTCTGGAAGACGGCAATTACGTCGAGGTCAAAACACCACAGCTGATCGACCGGGCGCTCTGGGAAGCCTGCGGCCACTGGGAAAAATTCCGCGAGCACATGTTCACCGCCAACGCCGAGGACGACAAAGTGCTGGCGCTGAAGCCGATGAACTGCCCCGGCCACGTGCAGATCTATAAGCATGGCATCAAGAGTTACCGCGACCTGCCATTGCGCATGGCCGAGTTCGGATCCTGTCACCGCAACGAGCCCTCTGGTGCTCTGCATGGCATTATGCGGGTTCGAGCCTTCACCCAGGACGACGCGCATATCTTCTGCACCGAGGACCAGATCACAGCCGAAAGCATCGTGTTTTGTGATCTCTTGCTCTCGATCTACCGCGATTTCGGTTTCGAGGAAGTCAAGGTTAAGTTCTCCGACCGACCCGAGGTGCGCTCCGGATCCGACGAGGTCTGGGACAGAGCCGAGAAAGCCTTGAAAGATGCGGTCGAAGCCACAGGTCTCGACTATACCTTGAACCCCGGCGAAGGTGCCTTTTACGGCCCGAAGCTTGAGTTCGTCCTGCGCGACGCGATCGGGCGGGATTGGCAATGCGGCACATTGCAGGTCGATTTCGTGCTGCCGGAACGTCTGGACGCGACCTATATCGCCGAGGACAGCTCACGCCAGCGTCCGGTTATGCTGCACCGTGCAATCCTCGGGTCGATGGAACGTTGGATCGGGATTTTGATCGAGCAATATGCCGGCCGGTTCCCGGTCTGGCTGTCGCCGGTGCAGGGTGTGGTGGCGACAATTACCAACGACGCGGATGATTACGCGCGCGAAGTCGCCGCCAAATTCCAAGCGGCTGGCCTTCGCGTGGGTGTCGATCTGCGCAACGAGAAGATCAATTACAAGATCCGAGAGCACAGCGAGGCCCGGGTTCCAGCCATTTTGGTGGTCGGGAAACGTGAGGCCGAGGAAGGTGCTGTCGCCGTGCGCCGGCTTGGCGGAAAAGCACAAGAAGTACTTGCGCTGGATGAGGCCATTCATAGACTAGCGCAAGAAGCAGCACCGCCCAGCCACAATGAGATTCAGGGTTAGATCCAGGGCTGGGTTTGGTGACCGTTGACGTATGGTCCCATAAGCGGGACACTAATTAGATTAACATTGCCAGGAGGTGGCACATCGCACGACCCCCAATGGTTCAACCGCCGGTCAGAGAAGGCCCGCGGGTGAACAACTTTATCACCGTGGACAAGGTCCGCTGCATCGACCCTGAAGGCGAGATGCTGGGTGTTTTAAACGTCGAAGAAGCAATCGCAGAGGCGGAGAAATACGGTCTCGATCTGGTCGAGGTCTCACCACATGCGGATCCGCCGGTCTGCAAGATTCTCGATTACGGTAAGCTGAAGTACGAGAACCAGAAGAAAAAGAATGAGGCTCGGAAAAGGCAAAAGGTGATCGAGGTCAAGGAGATCAAGCTGCGCCCGAATATCGACGAGCATGACTACCAGGTGAAAATGCGCAGCGTGACGAAATTTCTGGGAGAAGGCGACAAGGTCAAAGTGACCATGCGCTTTAGAGGCCGAGAGATGGCGCACCAGGAACTGGGATTGAACGTGCTACACCGGGTTCGGGACGACATGGACGAGCTCGCCAAGATCGAAGCTTATCCACGCCTCGAAGGCCGGCAGATGACAATGGTGATGGCACCTAAATAGGCGCGATCATCTGGACTATTTGAAAGCCCCGCTGCGGTTACCGCTGGCGGGGTTTTTGTTTGAAGTCAGCAATTCACAACACCCTCTCATTGTCATCCCGCTTCCCGGTTTGGCGCAGCCAACACCAGGATCTGGAGTCGTTAGCGAGGAGCCCTCTGTGCGAGATCCCGGCTCTCCCGATGGTCGGCCGGGAAGCAGCGAAAGAGCAAAACCTTGTTCAGGAAAGCGATCCACCCCTCAAAATGATACATTTAACTTGCAAATTACCGATTTTTCGTATCATATTTTCTCACGCGCCTGGGGAGGCGTGTTTTTGATTGGAGGGTCGTATGAGCGTGTCCGAGGGCACAGCCGCCGAGCAAGCGCGCTTCCAGGCCATGATCGACGCCGAGCAACGGGTCGAACCCAGGGACTGGATGCCGGAAAAGTACCGCCGCAGCCTCGTCCGGCAGATCTCGCAGCACGCTCACTCCGAGGTTGTCGGCATGCTGCCGGAAGGCAATTGGGTCACCCGTGCTCCCTCACTCCGGCGCAAGGTGGCGCTGCTGGCTAAGATCCAAGACGAGGGCGGTCACGGCCTTTACCTTTACAGCGCCGCTGAAACCCTCGGTGTGTCGCGCGCGGATTTGGTCGACCAGTTGCTGGATGGCTCAGCCAAATACTCGAGCATATTCAACTACCCGACCCTCACCTGGGCCGATATCGGTGTAATCGGCTGGCTGGTCGACGGCGCGGCGATCGTCAATCAAGTCGCTCTCTGCCGTTGCTCCTACGGTCCCTATGCTCGTGCGATGGAATTGATCTGTAAGGAAGAGAGTTTCCACCAACGCCAAGGCTACGAGCTGGTAATGGCCCTGGCACAAGGCACGCCAGAGCAGATCCGCATGGCTCAGGACGCCGTGAACCGCTGGTGGTGGCCGACGCTGATGATGTTCGGCCCATCGGACAAGACTTCACCGAACTCGGCGCAGTCGATGGCCTGGAAGATCAAACGCCGCTCAAACGACGATCTGCGCCAGCATTTCATCGACATGACCGTGCCCCAGGCCAACTACCTCGGCCTCACCATGCCGGACCCGGATCTGACATTTAATGAAGAGACCGGCCAATACGATTTCGGTGAGCCGGATTGGGACGAACTGCGGCGTGTGGTGTCCGGCAATGGTCCCTGCAATCGGGAGCGTATGGCCGCGAAACGCAAAGCGCATGCGGAAGGCGCCTGGGTACGAGAGGCCGCGACCGCCCATGCCGAAAAACAGCGCCGACGCCGCGAAGCCGCTTGAGAGGATTGAGATCGATGACCGATAACGCCCGCGATTGGCCGCTTTGGGAAGTATTCGTGCGTAGCCGCCAGGGCCTGGCACACAAACATGTCGGCAGCCTGCACGCCGCCGACGGTGAGATGGCGCAGCAGAACGCGCGCGACGTCTACACTCGCAGGCGCGAGGGCGAAAGCATCTGGGTGGTGCTTTCCTCCGAAATTGTCGCTTCGGCCCCGGATGACAAAGGCGCTCTGTTTGATCCAGCCGAAGACAAAGTCTACCGCCACCCGACTTTCTATCATGTGCCCGACGAGGTGGAGAATTTGTAGGGGTTACCGGTCGTCATCCTCGCGAAGGCGGGGATCCAGCTCTTCGTTCATACAGTCCCTGGATTCCCGCCTACGCGGGAATGATGGATCAGAGAAATCGAAAGAACACGGCATGAAAGACGACAACGCACGCTTCGAATACCTGCTTCGGCTCGGCGACAACTCGCTGATCCTCGGTCACCGGCTGTCCGAATGGTGCGGTCATGGCCCGGTACTGGAAGAGGACATCGCCATGTCCAATATTGCGCTTGATCTGGTGGGTCAGGCGCGGCTTTGGCTTGCCCATGCGGCTGAGACCGAAGGGGCCGGCCGCGACGAAGACACGCTCGCCTTCCACCGGGATGCCTTCGACTGGCGCAACGTGCTATTGGTCGAGCAGCCAAACGGCGATTTCGCCCATACCATGGTCCGCCAATTCCTGTTCGATGTTCACGCGGTTGAGCTGTATCGAGGCTTATCGGGCTCCACCGATGAGACCGTTGCAGCGATCGCCGCCAAATCCTTGAAAGAAGCCATCTACCACCGTCGGCACAGCGGTCAGTGGATCATCCGCATGGGTGACGGCACCGAGGAAAGCCACGCCCGCGCCCAGGCGGCGCTCGACGATCTTTGGGGCTATTCCCACGAACTGTTCGACGATGATGCGTTGGTTGAGCGCCTGGTTGCCGACAGCATCGCGGTGCCCGGTGCCGAACTGAAACCCGCCTGGGACGCCGAGGTCGATCAGGTTCTCGGTCAAGCCACACTCTCCAGGCCCAGCGACGATTGGCGGGTCGATGGTGGCAGCCAGGGCGTGCATTCAGAACATCTCGGCTATCTCCTCGCCGAGATGCAGTTCCTGCCGCGCGCCTATCCCGGAGCCAAGTGGTGACCGCCATCGTGACCAGCGCCTACAACGCAAAGATCCGAGGTTTGCTCGATGAGGTCTATGACCCGGAACTCCCAGGGCTCACCATCGCCGATCTTGGCGTCTTGCGCGGTGTATCAACGGATAATGGCCAAGTCGCGATCACGCTGACACCGACCTACTCCGGCTGCCCCGCCACTCAGGTGATCGAAATGCAAGTGCGCGACGTCCTGCTTCGCGCCGGGCTGCAGGATTTTCGCATCGACACCGAACTGGCTCCCGCTTGGAGCAGCGAATGGATCACAGAGCGCGGCCGGGCCAAACTGCGCGAACTCGGCATCGCGCCACCGGTCGGGAGGCGCGGAGATGCCTCGGACTATTGCGACCCCGAAGTCGAATGCCCGCGATGCGGTGCGTCGAACACCGAAAAAATCAGCGAGTTCGGTTCCACTGCCTGCAAGGCCCACTACCGATGCCGGGCATGCCTGGAACCCTTCGACTACTTCAAGTGTATTTGAAATGGCGATGCCCAATTTCGTCATTCCCGCGAAGGCGGGAATCCAAACCACCGTCGGAGCTCTTAGCTGGATCCCCGCCTGCGCGGGGATGACGGTCGAGCGCGACGGTTGCAAATCCTGACGAAGGAGCCCGCCCAATGCCCCGTTTTCACACCCTCACCGTCAACGAAGTCAGACGTGAGACACCGGACTGCGTTTCAATTGCCTTCGACGTGCCGAACGCACTGGCAGAGGATTTCGGTTTCTCCCAGGGCCAATATCTCACTCTGAAGTCCTCCGTCGACGGCGAAGAGGTCAGGCGCTCATATTCGATCTGCAGCGGCGTCGGCGATGGTGAGCTTAGGGTCGCGGTAAAACGGGTCGAAGACGGTCGGTTCTCAAGTTATGCTAATGACGATCTAGCGCCCGGCGACACGGTCGAGGTGATGACACCGGACGGCCGGTTTACCACTGAACTCGACCCCTCGGCCCGGCGCACCTATGTCGCGTTTGCCGCTGGGAGTGGCATCACCCCGATCCTCTCAATCGCCAAGTCGGTGCTGGCTGTTGAGCCGGAAAGCCGGTTCACGCTGTTCTACGGCAATAGAACCTTGGCCGATATCATCTTCCGCGGTGAACTCGACGACCTCAAGGATCGGTATCCCGATCGGGTCTCAATCCTGCATGTGTTGAGCCGCGAGCCGCAGGAAACCGAACTGTTGAATGGCCGGCTCAATGCCGATAAATGCCGGATTTTTCTGCGCTCACTCGTCAATCCGCATGCGGTTGACCATTTCTTCCTCTGCGGGCCGAAAACGATGACCGATGAGATCCAGGATGTTCTCGGGGATCATGGGATCGCCCGGGATCGCATACATTTTGAACTCTTCGCCAATCCCGACCAAATTATCGATCCGTCGATGCCCAAACGCGAACCGAAGACCTTAGCGGAGGGCCAAGGTCACGAGATTTCCATTGTCCTGGATGGATTGACCACCGAATTCAAGCTCACCACCGATGAGCCCATCCTGGATGCCGCCCTGCTTCACAGAGCCGACCTACCTTATGGCTGCAAGGGTGGCATGTGCTGTACCTGCCGGGCCAAACTGGTCGAGGGCGAGGTTGAGATGGACGTCAACTACGCCCTAGCCCCGGAAGAAATCGAGCGCGGCTTCGTGCTGAGTTGCCAATCGCGCGCCAAGAGCAAACGCGTGGTACTGGATTTCGATCAGCGGTGAAGAGCGCCCCTACCGGGCCATTTCCCGCAAAAACACCTCCGCCTGCCGGTCATGCCATTGGCCGTGGCGATCATGAAATCCGCAGTGGCCGCCCTTGGCGACGACCCGAGGTTTTAGCAAGGCTGACCGGTTCCAATCGACGTCCCGGTACAGGCGCGCTGGAATCCAAGGGTCATCCTCTGCATGGATCACCAGGGTTGGAACCCGAACTTGGTCCAGAACCGGTTTTGCCGAGCATTGCGCGTAATAGTCCCGCGCACCCTC
>JABIRP010000304.1 GCA_018699735.1 Rhodospirillaceae bacterium
GATCGCTGAACAATACGCGTTAATCAGCCGTCATCCGGACGCGATCCGGGATCTGGTAGCAAGCTCAAATCGGATACAGGTCCCGGGTCTAGCCCGGGATGACGACGGTGTTGGTATGGGGGCGGTGTTCAGGTCGGATCGAGATCCCGGTCTTGGCTGCACCAAACCGGGAAACGGCAAATATTGGAGACGTCAACCCTCAATCAAACAACGCGTCGATGTCGTTCTGGTCGAAGGTGTCTCCCGTCGTCTCCTGGGCCGGGCCGGTGAGGCTGAGATCCTCGTCCTTGCGGGTGAGTTCCACGTCCGGCAAGGGCATGGCCTCGAACTCCTTGATGTTCCAGGCGCCGACCATGGCATCAACACGCTCTTCGATATAGGTCAGGACCGAGATCACCTTGGTGATGCGCTGTCCGGTCAGGTCCTGGAAGTTGCAGTTCTCGTATATTTTCGTGATTTCGTCCGAGATGTCGCCGAGCCGAGCTTTGGCGTAGTCATCCATATCTTGGCTCAGCAAATCCTCGAGCGCGGCTTCGACCCGCTCTCCCGCGTCCATGATCTGCTCGGTCGCCCCTTCGGTCTGGCTAACGATGGCGGAAAGCTCCGAGGTGGCGATTCCGAACTGGTCGTCCTGGGCCAGGGGGTGCCGCAAAGCGGCGATCTCGGCCTTGGTAGCCCGGATCCGCCCGGAGATATCGGCCATCTCGGTTTGGATCAGATCGATCTTGCTGGCCTGCTCGGCATCTATTTCCAGACGGTTCGGCGCTGCCGACAACTGCGCGTCGAGCCGGTCCGACAAGGCCCGGACAGCTGCCAATATGGCATGGGTGTCCGTGCTTTCGGAAGCAGAGGCGGCGGGCACTTGCCCTCGTTTACGCTCGATCGTGAAGATCTTCTTTGGTCCGCGGGTCACAGGCCTGGGTCCTCCGACGCGATTGCTGGCAATCTTTCTATCGCGTTGGATTTAGCGTGTATTCACCGCAAATGATAGTACGCGAAAACCCTACGCCCTCTATACGGTCTGCGCATCACCTTGGTCTGCGACGATACTTTCCTGGGACAAGACACCGCGGCGGCGGATTTCGGCCAAGAAAGTTTCTCGCGAAATTTCACCGGCAATCCGGGCACGGAGTAATAGATCAACCTCGTCGGCCTCTCTTTGACCTTGGGCGAACTCCTGATGCACTGAGACCTGACCGGCGGCCTCACCCGGCAGGCCCATCCAACGCGCCGCCTGGACCAAAGCGGCTGTCAGGCCTTCCTCCAGGCCGCGGACAATTGCGGCCAACGCGCTATCGGCCTGCGCCGCGTCTATCGCCCGAGCCGTCGCCGTGGATGACCCTGGCCGGCGCGCCAAGAGGTCGAGGCCCATGACCGCCATGCGATCCTCCAGGTCCAGCAGATCCTGGCGTCCGGCCTCAATCGCGGCGCCGGAATGCTCAACGAACTTCAGATCGGCGCCGTCACCCTCACCGATAATCATGCGGTTCGGGCCGATCTCGATTTCGCCCCCCTCGATACGCAGATTGCGGGCGAACAAAAGTGGTACCCGGGCGACATGCAGAATATGGCGCTGATCGCTCGACGACTGCCAATGCGCCAGATTGAGCCAGGCCAGATCCATCAAGGGCGGCTTGCCGGTCATGAACCCGGTTCGGTGTGCATATATAGTAACGATTGGGATTTCGGATGCACTGCTCGCGCCCTCGCCGGCCAGCTGCCAGCTTTCTCCCTTTTCACCCTGCACGCGGTTCCAAATTGAAAACCGGCCGGGTTCTAGCACACGGATCCGCTCGACCGCCCGCTCGCCCCATTCGCCGTCGCGCTCGACCAGGTGCTCGCGAATGCGGACCCGAGACAGACGCGGACGCCCGTCTTGGTTTTCGGTTCGCCAACCGATCAGATCGCCCGCCGGCACATGAACCAGATATGGTCTGGCGCCACGAGCGCGTTCGTCTGCCAGGGTCTCACCGTCGCGGGCCACCGGGTGGTCAACCAGGATATGGGTCACGCCATCAGTCAATGCCGCGCGCAGCACATCCCGCGCAAAAACCGTAAGATTGCGGCCGGCCAGATCCACATCTCGGGTCAAAGCGCGGACCGCCGGGTCCGCATCATCGGACAATGTCGATGGCTTGACGAACGGTTTACCGACAAGGGTCTGAATGGCCCTGGCCAACCCGTTGAAGAGGACCGAGCGGCCAAGC
>JABIRP010000305.1 GCA_018699735.1 Rhodospirillaceae bacterium
ATGGTCGATGGGTATTTTGAGATCCCCGATCGACCGGGCCTGGGTTTCACGTTCGATGCGGATGCGGTCGAACGTCTAGCGGTGCGATAGGAGACGACGATGGCTGAGGGCGTACGTGTGGAGACCCACGGCAAGGTCCTGGAAATCACCCTCGACCGGCCACCGGTTAACGCGATCAATCAGGACGTATCGGACGGCATTTACGAGGCGTTGTGCCAATTGCGCGACGATGATGGCTTATTGGTCGGCATTGTGACCGGCGCCGGGGAGCGTTGTTTTTCGGCCGGATGGGATTTGAAGGCGGTTGCCGCGCTTGATGATGATACGCCGTCCGAGCAGCTAGGCGACACGCCTGGGGGATGGGCAGGTATCACCGAATTTTTCGATCTGGATAAACCGCTTTTATGTGCCGTTAACGGTTTGGCGATTGGTGGTGGTTTCGAGGTTGTATTGGCCTGCGATCTTATCGTGGCTGCTGAACACGCGGAGTTTTGGTTGCCGGACATGGAACGCGGGTTTCTGCCTGATGCCGGCGCCATCCAGCGCTTGCCGCGCAGGCTACCGCCGGACGTGGCCCTCGATCTGCTTTATACCGGCCGGCATATGGATGCGGCCGAAGCGAAGCATTGGGGGTTGGTCCGAGACGTGGTTCCGAGCGCTGATTTGGCGGATCATGCGCGCGCGCTGGCCACGCAGATTTCCGAAGGCCCACCCTTGGCGGTTCGCGCCTTGAAAGCCGTATGGCCGGAATTGACCCGAGGGACAGTGCCGGAAGCCATGCAGAAAACCAAACGCGGGCGTACCGGTATTCCGGTCTATGAGCAGATGCTCGCGTCTGAGGATTTTAAGGAAGGTCCCCGCGCCTTCGCCGAGAAACGCAAACCGGTCTGGAAGGGCCGGTAAAACCCGATATCAGTTAGCGATAACAGTCCGTTCGCTGGGGAATGAGAGCGAGGCCGTCGTGCCGAAACCGGGCTCACTCTCCAGGTGCAACGCACCGCCATGTAGTTCAATAAGCGATTTGACCAGAGGCAAGCCGAGGCCAGTGCCATCATGGTTGCGGTTCCAAGCGGTGCCTATTTGGCCGAATGTCGTAAGTGCGCGCGGGATTTGATCTTCCGCCATGCCGATACCGGTATCTGAAACCGAGAGTGTGATGCTGCCCATGGTTCCAATTTCGGCTCTGACCAAGATGCGGCCACCTTGCGGCGTAAATTTTACGGCATTCGAGAGCAGGTTGATCAGCATCTGTTTGATCAAACGATCATCGGCAAGCAGCAGCGGCAAGTCGTCGGGGATTTCAGTTGTGAGGGCAACTTCCGCCATTTGGGCCCGGTCGCGAACAAACCGTAGGCTGGCGTCGACCAGGCTCCTGATATCTTGTTCTTCTTCTTGAATTTCGGTCTCACCGGCCTCAACACGCGAAAGGTCGAGAATGTCGTTGATAATCCCTAACAGATGCTCGCCGCTCTGATGGATGTCCTCGGCATATCGATAATAACGGTCGTCGCCGATGGGGCCGAATAACTGCATCCGCATGGCCTCGGCGAACCCCATGATGGCGTTCAGTGGTGTGCGAAGTTCATGGCTGACGTTGGCCAGGAAGTCGGACTTGGCACGGTTCGCGTATTCAGCCTCTTCTTTTGCCGAAACAAAAGCCTGCTCGGCGACCTTGCGTTCAGATATGTCGCGAACGATGGCGATGAAGCGTCCGTCGGTCTCGTCGCTGATGAATTGCAATGAGATTTCAACCGGAATAATGCTTCCGTCTTTCGCCTCGTGTGTGGTTTCAAACACAACTGCGTCATGGTCGCCATCGAGCATCGGACGAATGAGGGCACGGAAGCTATTTTCATCAAATTCCGGCTTGATCTCGTAGGGGGTCATTTGCAGGAGCTCGTCTTCTGAATAACCGACTTGCTCGGTTGCCCCACGGTTTACGTAAACAAAATTCAGGGATTGCGGGTCGAAAATGAAGACGCAGTCATGCGTGCGGTCGAGCATTCCCCTAAATCGACGGAGTTCGCTTTCATTTTGAAGCCTCTCGGTCACGTCGCCGTAGGTCGTCACGAAGCCGCCGTCTGGCATCGGATTTCCGGTTACCTCAATGAATGTGCCATCGTTGCGTTCTCGAATGAATTTGTGGGCTTTGAAATCACGGGTTAACTCAATTCGTGCTTTGACTTGCTCGTCGCTATCGCCGGGCCCGTATTCGCCGCGTAACGCATTGAAGCGAAAGAACGTCTCCAGCGGCTCGTTATGTCGGATGATTTCGGATGGAATTTCGAGCAGGTCGTTAACGTGCCGATTCCAGGCAATCAGTCGGAGGTCTTTGTCAAAAGCGGTAACCGCATGATCCAGAGTGTCGAGCACCGTGCGCAGGACCTCAGAACGTTCTTTCAGCAGATGCTCTTGCTCATAGCGCTGGGTCACATCTTTGCCGGTTCCGCGGTAGCCGGTGAAGTGGCCGGCGTCATCAAATATCGGGATCGCTGAAATGCGGACCCAGGAGGCGCCGGGTATGCTCTCGTGTCTGCGAATGACGAGATCCCGAATTGGCAGTTTTTGCTTGATGGCCGAAAAAAACATCTCCTGAGACGGTTCTGGATAGTTTTCAGTGAAGATATCTTGGAGCGTTCGCCCGATATAGGCTTGTGGATCACTTCCTATTCCGTCGGAGATCGGGGCGGAGACGAACACACACCGATGCTCTGCATCTGTTTCCCACAGCCAATCTGATGTCGCTTCGGCGAAGTCGCGAAACCGTTTTTCACTCTGCGATAAGTCTATAGTTCGCTCTGTTGCCCGTTCTGTGGCCCGTTCTGTGGCCCGCTCCTTGAGGGATTCGTTAGCGACACCGTGGTCGCTCAAAGTCGCGGAAAGACGGCGGCGCATTGGGAAGAATACAAACAGAGCCAAGGCGATGAAAGCCGCGGCAGTCGCGGCTAAGGTCCAGGTTTGAAATTCAAGCTGCCGGGCGAGGCTTCTCTCCGCTTGTTCTTCGATTTCCAGAACGACGCGATTGAGATTATGGGGCATCGCGCCGGACTGATGATCGACGATAGTTTCGACATCTTTGCTGTCTACCTGGCCGTTAATCTTCAGCCCCTCCGCGATCGCTTGGGCGGCCTTCAGGTACGATCGGATGTCTCGATCTAGGGGGGTCTCTCCTTCGAAATAAATCGATCGTAAGCCGGGTGTCAGGGGGGAATTGGGCGTATCCAGGCTTAAGAGCTGGTGGGATTCGTGCAGTTTTTCGGTCGATCGGAGGAGCTTCGTACCGAGTTGCTCAAGCTCTTTCATGTCGCTGGTGTTGCTGGCCTGGACGACATTCAATTCGATGCTCTGCACCAGCATTTCTTGGCGACCGGCCATATTGATAGCGTTCGTTGCTGAGCGGTTGATCTCGGCGGCATTGTTGACCTGAATGTAGCTCCCAATCGTGAGCGCCAAGAGGCCAGTGATAATGACCACAGCGATAATGGTAGTATCCGCTAGCCTATTTGGGGGGCGACGCTGCAAGCCTTGGCACTCCAATGAACCGCTTGGTGAGATTATCGGCCAATTGTCCGATTGAGGGCAGAAGTATTGAAGCTATTTGGTTAAATTTTGATTACCTATTGGATTAATAGGGTCAATCCGCGCGCCTTAGTCGTAGCTGCGGGCGTCTTCGATCACCACACCGTCGTTTGGCAAGTCGCCCGGCTCGACGAACGTAACCTCGCCGCGCAGTTTGGTGACGGTCGATAGGGTTGCTTTAATCGCATCACCAAGTTCGTCGCCGGGCTTGTCGCTCACGTTAGCGGCCTCGACAGATATGACCATTTGGTCGTTGCCGGTCCGCCCGGATATTACCAAACGCGCTTTGCCAATTTCGGGATGCCGTTTAACCACCTCGGCGATCATGCTGGGATGCACGAACATTCCCTTCACCTTGGTCGTCTGATCGGCGCGACCCATCCAGCCCTTGATCCGCTGATTGGTGCGCCCGCACGGGCTCGGCCCGTCCATGATTGCCGACATATCGCCTGTCCCGAAGCGGATCAGGGGATAGTCAGGATTGAATACGGTGACCACAACTTCGCCAACTTCGCCATCGGGTACCGGCTCACCGGTGCCCGGACGTACGATCTCGACAATGACCTGCTCGTCCAGGATCATTCCCTGCATCGGTGGCGCCTCGTAGGCGACCAGACCCAAATCTGCGGTCCCATAGCACTGCAGGACTTGGCAGCCGAGTTCCGCTATTTCGGCTCTAAGGCTCGGCGGTAGGGCTTCTCCGCCGACCAGGCCCTGTTTCAGCGAGGATGCGTCTTCGCCCAACTCGCGCGCTTTCTCTAGGATGATCTTCAAGAAACTCGGCGTGCCGACATAGAAACTGGGTTTCAGATCAGCGATGGCGCGCACCTGCATTTCGGTATTGCCGACACCGCCCGGAATAACTGGGCAACCGATCGCATGCGCGCCGGTTTCGCTCATCATGCCGGCCGGGGTCAGGTGATACGAAAAGCAGTTCAGGACCAGATTGCCTGGGCGTAGCCCGGCTGCAAACATCGCGCGCGCAAACCGCCATGCGTCCGGTCGGTGCCCATCCGGATCGTAAATCGGCCCTGGCGACATAAATATATGCGCAAGTTTACCGACGTCTGTTGCCGCGACGCCGCCGAGAGGGGGGGCGGATTTCTGCAAATCCAGAAGCTCGGATTTGCGTAGAACCGGCAAGGTTGCCAGAGCTTCACGAGAGGTGATGGCTGTCGCGTCAACATCCGCCATGGACTTGGCGAACCATGCGGTGTTGGCTTTGGCGTGGGCGACATGTCGTGACAGCGCCGACATCAGGCTGGCTTCGCGCTCGCTCGGATCGCGTGTCTCTAATGTGTCGTGAAACTCATTCGCCATTGAAGTCTCTCGCCCTGTGTCAGCCGAGCCACCGCTTGCGCCGACGATAGTGTTTCACGTCCTTGAAGCTTTTCTGATCGCCATGAGAGATGCCGAGATAGAACTCTTTGACGTCTTCGTTTTCCGCCAGGGTTTTGGCGGCACCTTCCATCACCACACGACCATTTTCAAGAATGTAGCCGCTTGTTGCATACCGCAGCGCCATTGAGGCGTTTTGCTCGGCCAATAGGATGGAGACACCTTGCTCACGGTTGAGCCGGGCCACGATCTCAAAAATTTCCTCGACCAACTGCGGCGCCAATCCCATCGACGGTTCGTCCAGCAGCATCAGATTGGGGCGAGCCATCAAGGCGCGTCCGATGGCCACCATTTGCTGCTCGCCACCGGAAATATAACCCGCAAGAGACTTGTGCCGCTCGCGCAGGCGAGGGAAGTAGCCGTAGACCAGTTCCAAGTCGCTCGCGATACCGCTGCGGTCCGAACCGCGCGTATAGGCGCCAGTAAGAAGATTTTCCTCGACGCTCAGGTGTTCGAAGCAATGCCTGCCTTCCATCACCTGAATAACGCCACGCTTGACCAAATCGCTCGGCGTAAGAGACTGGATTTGTTGGTCTTTATATACGATGGATCCTTTGGTCACCTCACCCCGCTCAGATGCGAGCAGGTTGGAGATCGCTTTCAGGGTCGTCGTTTTGCCGGCGCCATTCGCCCCGAGCAAGGCGACGATACCGCCCTCCGCAACCTCAAGCGAGACCCCTTTAAGCACAAGGATCACGTGGTCATAAATGACCTCGATATTGTTCACTGAGAGAAGATTGGCTGATTCGCTCACGTCACATACCACTTATAAGATTTTGGCCGCTAAATTAGTTTTGTTGCAGTCGATCAACGGGGCGCCTGGAAACCCAGACGCCCCGCCGTGATCGAACTTTCAGAGGATCACATGCACTTGCGTGGCGTGATCTTGTTTTCCTTCGCGTATTTTGCCGCGTCGGCTTCCATCATCGGCCGCACCAGATCCTTCATGACGGGGATCCAGTCGCTGATCACGTTCCACTTCTTGGCGCCCGCGTCCCACTGCTGGAACAGCACTGGGTGACCGCCTTCGTGGTCGTTACAAGAGACCTTCAATTCCGGATATCCGGCAAGGCCAATCCGCTCCCAATCAGCGGAGGTTACGTTCAGGTTTTCGTATGCCCAGCGCATTTGCTCGCCATTCGGAACCTTGACGCCGTATTTATCTTGGGCGCGTCGGGCAGCCTCAACCACCATGATGTAGTTGATCAAGCCACGGATATAGAGCACCTCGCCGATCCGGCTGACGTCGCCGCCGCCCAGGCCTTTGTCGTAGACGTACTTCTTGAGATCCGCGTGCAACTTGGTGTCACCACCCGGAGCATGGAAGGTCGCGGCGGTGTAGCCGTTAGCGCCGGCAGCTGCCGGGGCCACATCGTTCTCGGAACCGGACCACCAGTTACCGATGAAGTGATCCATCGGGAAACCTTGAGCGGCCGCTTCCTTGATCGCAACCTGATTCATCACGCCCCAACCGGACATGAAGATCCAATCCGGCTTTTTACGGCGGATCTGCAGCCAGGTGGCTTTTTGCTCTTGGCCCGGATGGTCGACGGCCAGAAGTGTCAGCTTGAAGCCGTACTTCTTGGACAACGCTTCCAGGGTCGGGTTGGCTTCCTTGCCATAGGCGGAGTTGTGGTAGATGTGGGTGATCTTCTTACCCTTAAGGTTGGCCAATCCGCCTTCCTTGCCAGCGATGAAGCTGATCACTGACGTCGCTTGCGACCAGTAGGTGGCCGGGAAGTTGAAGACCCATGGGAATACCGAACCAACCGCAGCCGAAGTCCGACCGTAACCCATGGTCAGAAGCGGAATACCGTCAACCGCTGTCTTTGGGATCAGCTGATAGGTAATGCCCGTCGAGTTCGGGATGATCGTTACCGGGTTCTTCGATTTCAGCTTCTCATAGCACTCAACACCGACCTTGGTGTTGTAGCCGGTCTCGCACTCTTCGTAGACAACCTTGACGCCGTTGATGCCGCCGTCACGCTCGTTGATCAGAGTGATGTAATCCTTGAAGCCGTTCGCGAACGGGGTGCCGTTCGGCGCATATGGTCCGGTCCGATAGACCAAACCAGGCACGAAGATTTCTTCGGCGGCGATCGCAACCTCGACCGCAACCATGTTTGTGAGACCAACAGCGGTCAGCACGCCCAAACTAAGTCGCTTGAAGTTCATTCTATTCCCTCCCTGTTGTCCATTTTTTCGCCGTTCTTTTTCGGCAGTTTTCGTTTCGCTCTTGCAGTTCGTCACTCTGCACGTGGCGACCGAACCCAATTAATCAATGGCAGCTGATCAATATGGAAACGGCCACAAACGAAGTTTTTCCTTCAGGATTTGCCACAGCCTAGCAAGCCCTTGCGGCTCAACAATCAAGAACATGATGATCATACCGCCGAAAAACATAAACTCAAAATGCTTCGCCGTGACGGCCTGAAAGCCCAAGCTGCCGACCATTACGTTGGTCAGCACGATCGGCGTCAGGATGATGAACGCCGCTCCAAGGAAAGAGCCCATCATGCTGCCAAGTCCGCCAATAATGATCATGAACAGAACCTGGAACGACACGTTGATGTCAAAAGCTTCCGCCGTCTCTACACTGCCAAGCCAAAGCGACAGCGCCATGGCGCCCGCGACCCCGACGTAGAAGGAGCTGACCGAGAACGCCAACAACTTGGTCTGAAACGGCCGGAAGCCGATCAGTTCGGCGGCGATATCCATGTCTCGGATCGCCATCCAAGAGCGACCGATCGGCCCGCGCACCAGGTTCTTCGCCGCCATCGCCAAGACAATGACGAATATTAGGCAAAACAGATAGCGATGCATCGCATTCGATGCGGCCCCGGTCACCAATACACCGAAGACCTCGCGCGGCGGCATGGTGATCGTGCCCGACGGCGCATAATTCTGGAACCAGGCCACCTTGTTGAACAGCCAGCTCAGGAAGAATTGCGCTGCCAGCGTGGCGACGGCCAGGTAGAAACCCTTGATCCTGAGAGACGGAATGCCGAACAACAGCCCCACCATCGCGGTGATCACACCCGATAAAAGAAGCACGATGATGAAGTTGAGCTCGGGAAACGCGGTGGTCAGCTTGTAACAAGCGACTGCACCCACAGCCATGAACCCGCCGGTACCGAGCGACAACTGCCCGCAATATCCTGTCAGGATGTTGAGACCGATTGCTGCCAGAGAGAAGATCAAGACAGGAACCATGATCGCCTGGAAGAAATACTCGTCCCCCATATAGGGAATGACGAAAAACGCGACCAGCAAGATGGCCGCAATGCCGTACTGGTCCTGGCGAATGGGGAAGACAGCCTGGTCGGCGGCGTAGCTGGCCTTAAATTGCCCAGATTCCCGATAAAACATGGTCCCTAGACCCTTTCAATAATCTTGTCGCCGAATAGCCCTTGTGGGCGAAACAGCAGGAAGACCAGCGCCACGACATACGCGAACCAGTTTTCGATGGCGCCGTTGACCAGAGGCCCCCAATAAACCTCGGCAACCTTCTCGCCGACGCCAATGATGAGGCCGCCGACAATGGCGCCCGGAACCGATGTGAAGCCGCCCAGGATCAGCACCGGCAGCGCCTTGAGGGCGATCAGTGATAAGCTGAACTGCACGCCCGATTTGGAGCCCCACATGATGCCCGCGACCAGCGCAACCAGGCCGGCAGCCGACCAAACCACGACCCAGATGTTCCGCAATGGGATACCGACGGACAGGGCGGCTTGGTGATCATCCGCCACGGCGCGAAGCGCGCGGCCGGTCCGAGTTTTCTGGAAAAACACCGCCAACACCACGACCAGGAAAGCAGCAATTCCGGCGGCCCAGAGATCGAAGACCTGAATCTGAATTTCGCCGACCATGAAATTGCCGGATGGGATGCCAACGTCCAACGCCTTCACGCCGCTGCCCCACATGGTGTCGCCCAACCCCTCAAGCACGAACGCGAGGCCGATGGTCGACATGAACATGATGATCTGGTCCTGATTGACCAGGGGGCGAAGCACGATGCGTTCGACCAGGATCGCAAGGACGATCATAACGCCAAATGTCACAGCGATTGCCAGCCAAACCGGCAGTGCTGGTAACGACTTTTCCAAGGAGAACGGCATGGTTCCCGTCATCAGGCCAACGAGGGTCAGTGCTGCGAATAGTGCGAATACGCCCTGGGAGAAGTTGAACACGCCAGAGGCCTTGAAGATCAGCACGAAGCCGAGCGCCACCAACGAATACATCACGCCCGACATCAGACCGCCGAACACCACCTCAAAGAAAAACGAGGGGAATTCGAGTATGTCCCGGATTTGATCGAGTAGGACTAAGTTTAGGAATTCCATTCAGCCGCCTCTTGTTTCGGTCCGATAACCGAACTGTTAGTCGTCACGGGATCTTGTGGGCCAATTTTCATGATCAATGTGAGACGCCCAGATAGGCGTCGATCACGTTTTGATTACTCTTCACGTCCTCGGGCGTGCCGTCGGCGATTTTCTCTCCGTGATCCAGCACAACCACACGGTCGGACAAATCCATCACCACGCCCATGTCATGTTCGATCAGGGCAATGGTGGTGCCGAACTCATCGTTCACGTCGAGAACGAAACGGCACATGTCTTCTTTCTCTTCCAAGTTCATCCCGGCCATCGGCTCGTCAAGCAAAAGCAGATCCGGCTCGGCCGCCAACGCACGACCAAGCTCCACGCGTTTTTGCAGGCCGTAGGGCAACCGGCCGACCGGCGTCTTGCGAATGGCCTCGATTTCCAAGAATTCAATCACCCGCTCAACATACTCACGGTGTTTAATCTCTTCTTTCTGGGTCGGGCCGTAATAGAACATCGCCGGAATCAAACTGGTCCGCCATTTATCCATCTTCAGGTTTCGCCCGGTCATGATGTTATCGAGCGTGGTCATGCCCCGGAACAGCGCGACGTTTTGGAACGTGCGGGCGATGCCACCGGCGGCCGCCTCGTGCGGTTTCATCTGCTTACGCACGGCGCCGCGAAACATTATGCGGCCTTCCTGCGGATGGTAGAAGCCGTTGATGACATTGAGCATCGAGGTCTTGCCGGCACCGTTCGGGCCGATGATGGCGCGAATTTCGCCTTTGCGAATGTCAAAACTAACGTCACGGATCGCGCGCACGGCGCCAAAGGAAAGCGTGATGTTTTCAACCGACAAAATGGTCTCTGGCTCGAGTGCTTCAGCCGCGCTCATTGGCAGTGTCCTCTGGTTTGATTAAACCAAGTGTCATTAGCTCGCCATCCGCGCGGGCTCTTGAAGCTTCACATCCTTGATCTTCAAATTGGCATTGTATTCACCAACGCGACCATCCTCGAACGTGATCTTGGCGTTCACTTGGACTTGGTCCTTGTCGGAGAACAAAGCAGAGATCAGATCCTCGTATCGATCAGCAATGATCCGCCGCCGCAGTTTGCGGGTGCGGGTTAACTCTCCATCATCCGCATCTAGTTCCTTGTGAAGGATCAGGAAGCGATTGATCTGCATCGATGCCAGGCTGCTGTCCTGGGCGAGATCTGCGTTGACCTCTTCAATATTCTGCTGGATCAGTTCGTAAACGCGCTCTTGCTGGGCCAGGTCGGTATAGCCCGAGTAGCTGATGCCCTCACGCTCGGCGAAGGTCCCGACCGCTTCCAGATCAATATTGATGAAGGCGGTCACATGATCGCGACCATCGCCATGTGCGACGGCTTCACGGATAAACGGGTAGAATTTCAACTTGTTCTCAAGGTATTGCGGCGCGAACACCGTGCCGTCCGTCATCTTGCCGACGTCCTTGGCCCGATCGATAATTTTTACATGGCCGGTATCGGTCAGAATGCCGGCGTCGCCGGTGTGGATCCAGCCGTCCGCGCCCTTGGTCTTGGCGGTTTCTTCATCGTTCTTGTAATAGCCCATGAAGTTACCCGGACTACGGTAAATCACTTCACCATCCTCGGCGATTTTGACCTCGACGCCGGGCGCCGGCGGGCCGACCGTATCGGTACGTGCATCGCCATTGCGTTGCAGGCAGATATAAGCCGAGCTTTCGGTCTGGCCGTAGAGTTGCTTCAGATTAACGCCGATCGAGCGATAGAAAGAGAACACCTCTTCGCCAAGCGGGGCGCCACCTGTGTAGGCGATACGGGCGCGCGAAAGGCCGAAGTTGTTCTTCAGCGGCCCGTAGACGCAAAGCTCGCCCAACGCATAAAGCAGGCGATCACCAAGGCCAACCGGTTCACCATCCAAAATCTTGGGGCCAACGCGGCGCGCCACTTTCAGAAAGAATTTATACATCGATTGTTTAATCTGAGCTGCGTCGCCGATACGAATACCGATCTGCGTGAGAAAACTCTCAAAGATCGCTGGCGGGGCAAGCATGTAGGTCGGGCCGATGTCCTTCAGGTCATCGAGCACCGTATCCGGGCTTTCCGGGCAATTGACGGTAAACCCGGCCATGTGTTGTTGGGCAAACGACAGATAATGGTCGCCAATCCAGGCCAACGGTAGATAGGCGAGCATATCGTCGCCTGGTCGGAGGCCGTCCATCTCGGCGCCCATCTTGGCTGATTTGCAAAGTGCGTCGAAGGAGAGCATCACGCCTTTGGGGTTCCCGGTCGTACCGGAGGTATAAATCATGGTCGCAAGATCAGCACCTTTTCCCTCGGCGACTTGGGCCAGGAAGAAGTCCGGGTTTTTAGCATCATACTCGCGACCCATCTCTCGAAGTGTGTCGACGGAAGTGATGAAAGCCGGGTCGTATTTTCGCAGGCCGCGCGGCTCTTCATAGAACAAGCGTTCAATATTGCTGGCGATTTCCTTGTTGCTTTCGATCTTGTCGATCTGTTCCTGGTTTTGACAGATCGCAAAGCGGACCTCGGCATGTTTCAGCACATAGGCCATTTCGTCGGCCACGGCGTCGGCATACAGCGGCACTGGAATACCGCCAACCGATTGGATCGCATCGAAAGAGATATACAAAGTTGTTGTGTTTTGCCCGACGATGGCGACCTTGTCGCCGCGCTTTAGGCCCGAAGCAACCAGGCCGAGCCCCATTTCACGAGCGATGACGGCAGCTTGTTTCCACGATACGGTTTGCCAGATCCCATATTCCTTTTTCCGCCACGCTGGACGATCACCCAACTTTTGCGCATTTGAGATCAGAATTTTGGGAAATGTGTCGTTTTCCGCCAATGACTTTTCAATGTCACCCATGCTTGTTCCTCTGTCCCCCGCGCGCCGCGTGGCCGGTTTGCTCTTGGATGGTCGCTGACACAGGTATAGGAATGAGGGCGGAATTGTGCTCCGAACGCCCCGCGATACTTCCGATCGCCACGAAATTCCTCCCTGGTCGCGCCTCTTTTCCGCGCTGACTGCCCGCTTCTATGTCGGCTCAGCCAATCTTCACTATGGCGCAGTGCCACGCGAAGGTCACGCGTGATACGACATATCGCCAAGCGAGACAAGGCCTCAGCGCGACAGGCCAAATCTGTTAACGTTGCTGTGATCCGCCGATGTTGGTCGTCATGTCGGTCATTACTCAGTGGCGCCCAGCGCCCGGCGGTTCTATAAGGCATCCATGACGGCGCTGCGATCTCGCGCCCATCGCAATAACCCTTTGTTCCGACCGGATCGAGGCGCTCCTCGGACGGCCGTATGTAACGGAATGAGGAGATGACCCGTGACAGCTGGCCTCGATAGCCTGAAGACCCGCCGCACCTTGCAGGCGGGCGGAAAGTCCTACGACTACTTTAGCCTCGAAGCGATGGCCGATGCCGGCTATCCCGATGTGCGCAAACTGCCATATTCACTCAAGGTGCTGCTCGAGAACCTGCTGCGCTACGAAGACGGCCGCAGTGTTACTCTTGATGACGTGAAAGCCCTGTCGGATTGGGTTGCGGCCAAGCGATCCGATCGGGAGATCGCCTATCGCCCGGCCCGGGTGCTGTTGCAGGATTTCACCGGCGTCCCGGCCGTGGTCGACTTGGCTGCCATGCGCGACGCGATGGTGTCGCTGGGCGGTGACCCTGAAAAGATCAATCCGCTTTCGCCGGTAGACCTGGTCATTGACCACTCGGTCATGGTCGATCATTTCGGCACCGCCGATGCCTTTCAGAAGAACGTGCAGTATGAGTTCGAGCGCAACGGCGAGCGTTATGAGTTCCTGCGCTGGGGCCAGGATGCATTTCGGAATTTCCGTATTGTTCCGCCGGGGACCGGTATCTGCCACCAGGTGAACCTTGAATATCTGGCGCAAACCGTCTGGACCAAGGACGAGGACGGCAAGACGATCGCCTATCCCGACACGCTGGTCGGTACCGACAGCCATACCACCATGGTCAACGGTATGGCCGTGCTTGGTTGGGGTGTGGGTGGCATCGAGGCCGAGG
>JABIRP010000306.1 GCA_018699735.1 Rhodospirillaceae bacterium
CTCTCCCAGTGACCGGACGGCCCGCCAAACTGCATCTTGGTTGCGACGGCAATATTCTGCCAGGATTCATCAATATCGACCGCGCCAAATCAACCGGCGGGGTTCAGCCGGACCTGATCGCTGAACCAGGCAATCTTGCGATGATCGCCGACGAAAGTATCAGCATGCTTTTGGCTGTTGATGTCCTGAATGCCAATCGCATGAGCGCTGTTTTGCATGACTGGCACCGCGTGCTGATTTCAGGCGCTGAGCTGGTAATCGAGGCGCCAACCGCTGTTTTGGGCGACGAGGTTGCGGCGGAAGTAGGAGACTTTGCCCTCGACGCGGAATCATCTGCCGAGCATTTGGCAGCCGCCGGGTTTTCCGACATTCGCCGCGAGACCCCAACCCTGCGACCAGAGCCCAACAAACGTCTGCGTTTGGTTTGCCTCAAGAAATAGCCACCAACAAAACCATATACCGCTTCAAATTGCGGAAAGACACAATTGAGAATTCGATGTCAACGTACCTGAATGCAGTTGCTAAATCGGGTGTTCGCGAACACCGTTCAGTCAAAGGTTCATCTAATGCTTATAAAATCTTTTGAAATAAGGTAATTTCCCTAAAGCGAACCCGGGAACCGGCGTCGAGGAGATAGCGCCATGAAGATGAAAGCGGAAACACTCAAGGACGAATTGCTTGAGTCCATCGCCAAGATTATCGCGGACCGTATGCCGGCCGCAAAGGCCGGTCCCGCGACCGCATTCACACAGCAGTTCTATGCCAACGTGGCGCCACAGGACGTGCTCGAAGAAGAACCGGAGGATCTGTTCGGAGCGGCTTTGAGTATTTGGGGATTCGGGCGGGACCGGGCTCCGGGCGTCGCCAAGGTGCGGGCCTACAACCCTCGTTTTGAGGAAAATGGCTGGCAATCGGCGCATACCGTGATCGAAATTGTCAACGACGACATGCCGTTTTTGGTCGATTCCGTCACCTCGGCATTGGCGCGCCGCGAGCTCACGGTTCACCTGGTAATCCATCCGATTATTCACCTCAGTCGCGATGCGAAGGGTGGCACCAAGGGGCTACTCGATGGGCCGAGCAAGGCTAAAGGAGCCGTTGCGGAGTCCTTCATGCACGTCCAGGTGTCAGAGCAAACTTCCGCCGACGCCCTGCGCGAGATTGAGAAGAATATACAAGACGTTCTCTCAGATGTGCGGGCAGGCGTTGAGGATTGGCGGACGATGCGGGCCAAAATGCTGTCCGTGATCAAGGAAACCGAAGCCTCGCCCTTTGCCGGGGACGCTGACGATCTGCCGGAAATTTGTGCCTTCTTGCGCTGGATAGAGGACAACAACTTCACCTTCCTCGGGGTTCGCGAGTACAAATATACCGGGACCGGGAAAAGTGAGCGCATGGAGGTCGTCGAGGGGTCCGGCTTAGGGGTCCTGAGAGACCCCGACGTCAGCGTCTTTGACGGCTTGCGAGAGCTCGGGACACTTCCCAAACACATTCACAAATTTTTGACCTCGCCCGAACGTATACTGATCATGAAGGCGAACCGGAAATCGACCGTACACAGAGCGGTTCACCTCGATTCAATTTCGGTCAAAAGGCTCGACAAAAAGGGCAAGGTTCTAGGCGAGCATCGTTTCATTGGTCTGTTTACTTCCGCCGCCTACAACCAATCACCGCGTGAGATCCCAATGCTTGGCCGCAAGGTCCAACGGATCATCGAACGCACCGGGTTCGGACCAGCTAGCCATAACGGCAAGGCGCTGATCAACATTTTGGAGCGCTATCCGCGCGACGAACTGCTGCAGGCCAGCGTCGAAGAGCTCTATACCTCGGCGATCGGCATCTTGCGCCTGCAGGAACGCCAGAAAACCGCTTTGTTCTTGCGCCGTGACGCGTTCGACCGGTTCGTCTCCACGATTGTTTATATCCCGAGAGAACGCTACACGACCGCTCTACGCCAACGGATCTCCAGCATCCTGTCTACAGCTTTCAATGGTTCGATGGCGGCGTTCTATACACAGATTTCCGATGATCCTCTCGCCCAAGTTCATTACATTATCAAAACAACCCGTGGCGAAGTGCCGGATGTCGATCGTGAAGAGCTGGAAACACGGCTAATTGAAGCGTCACGATCCTGGTCTGACAAACTGCAACAGGCTTTGATCGAGAATAAGGGCGAAGAGCAGGGCAATAAGCTGTTCCAGCGCTACGGAGATGGATTTCCAACCTCCTATCGCGAGTCGAACGGCGTTCAGGCTGCCGTCTTCGACATGGAGCGCATGGAAGAAGCGCTCGCTCAGGGTCGACTTGAGATGAATCTTTCCCGACCGATTGGGGCGGAAGACGATGTACTGGAGTTGCGGTTCTTCCATCTTGGAACACCGATCCCGCTCTCTGACATTTTGCCCATGCTTGAGAACATGGGCGTGCGGGTTATCAGTGAATCGCCCTTTGAAGTGTCTTTGCGAGACAAAGAAGACCCGATTTGGATCCACGACTTCGAGATGCGTCTGGAGGGTGCCGTCGATCTCGATCTCGGTCGGATCAAAGCGCAGTTCCATGAGAGCTTCTCCGCCGTTTGGGACGGGCGCATGGAAGACGACGGGTTCAACGTGCTGGTCCTTCAGGCTGGAATGTCCTGGCGCGAGGTTTCGATCCTGCGCGCCTACGCGAAATATCTACGCCAGGCCGCCTTCACCTTCTCACAGACCTATATGGAGCAGGCACTAACAAACAATTCCGCAATCGCCGGTCAAATCGTCGAGCTGTTTAAGGCTCGTTTCGATACAGCGCTGGAGAAAGGGCGGGCCTCCAAGTGCCAGAATTTGGTCGAAGCGATTGAGGCGTTGCTGGAGGACGTGGTCAACCTGGACGAAGACCGCATCCTGCGTCGGTTTCTCAATTTGGTGCAATCCACCTTGCGCACCAATTACTACCAACCAAACGAAGCGGGCGACCCGAAAGCCTATGTCTCCTTCAAACTCGACAGCCAGGCAATCGAAGAACTTCCCCTGCCAAGACCCATGGTCGAGATCTGGGTCTATTCCCCACGCGTCGAGGCCGTGCACCTGCGCGGCGGCAAAGTCGCGCGCGGCGGCATTCGCTGGTCCGATCGCCGCGAGGATTTCCGCACCGAAATACTGGGGCTTATGAAGGCCCAGCAAGTCAAAAACGCGGTTATCGTTCCGGTTGGCTCCAAGGGCGGTTTCGTGGTTAAGCAACCGCCGTCCGGTGGTCGTGACGAGTTCTTGGCCGAAGGCATCGAGTGCTACAAACTGCTCATGCGCGGCATGCTCGATATCACCGACAATATCGACCGCGGCGTGGTCATACCGCCAACCGACGTCATCCGTCATGACGACGACGATCCCTATCTGGTGGTCGCCGCCGACAAGGGGACGGCGACGTTCTCCGATATTGCCAATGGGGTCTCCCAGGACTACGGCTTCTGGCTCGATGACGCCTTCGCTTCGGGTGGTTCGGCCGGTTACGACCACAAGAAGATGGGCATCACCGCCCGCGGTGGATGGGAATCGGTCAAG
>JABIRP010000307.1 GCA_018699735.1 Rhodospirillaceae bacterium
ATTGGCGTGCAGGACGCGGCCGGGCTCGGACAGGATGACGACATGGCCCTTCATGTAGAGCAAGTCCCCGGGCTCAGCTGCGTCCACGCCGTCCTCGACGATGGTGCCCACTGCCGCCGCCTGTTGATCGCTGTCGCGGGGGACGGTGCGGCCGGCGCGGGCGAGTGAGAGTTGCACCAGGCCCGAACAGTCGACACCGATGCTGGAGCGCCCGCCCCACACATAGGGTGCCCCCATAAACCGCCGCGCGGTGGCGATGTAATCCGGTTCCAGCGCGTCGATTGGCGCCAGATGACGTGACCAGAGCCAGCCGCCACCTGCCAGCCGGGCATAGCCGCGATCTTCGTCGGTAATCGTGACCCGGGTTGTCAGGTGTAGGATGTCGATAGGAATGGTCTTCAGGTCTGGTTCGGGGAACAACAGGCTGCGCAAGCCCACCACTTCGTGCGTTGGCGCCGGGCCGATCTCACCCAATTTGTCCTCTAGGAGATAACCGACATAACCGTCGGTCTGGTTCTGCCCCCAGGCCCAGCCGTTCCGGCGCTCATAAACGGTGAACCGCTCGCCATGCAGCAGCTCTGTCGATTGCCGGGCGGCTGCATTCGGCGCCTCACGCACCGACACCAGCCCGCGTGCGACCGCGAAATCCTCGCCGGCAACAAAACGCTCAGCCTCGACCTTGCCGTCGAGCCAATCTGCCGCCAAATCGGCGCGGTAGGGAAATTCGCGTGGATCCAGCCGATCACTCACGTGTTCAACTCACGGATCGCCCGGTCCAAGCCGTCCAGCGTAAGCGGGTACATGTGGCCCTCAAGGATCTCTTCGACCATGGCGATTGAGCGGGTGTAGCGCCAATAGTCTTCCTTGGTCGGGTTCAGCCAGATCGTACGCCTGAAATGATCTGACATGCGCTTCAGCCAGAGCGCCCCAGGCTCCTGGTTCATATGCTCGACACTTCCGCCTGGATGGGTCAGCTCATACGGGCTCATGGAGGCGTCCCCGACGAAGATTGCTTTGTAGTCCGGCCCGAAGGTGTGCATCACCTCCCAGGTCGTCATCGATTCCACATGGCGCCGCCGGTTGTCTTTCCAGAGCCGCTCATAGGGGCTGTTGTGGAAATAGAAGTATTCCAGGTGTTTGAACTCCGAACGGGTCGCCGAGAACAGCTCCTCGCAGACCCGAATGTGCGGGTCCATTGATCCGCCGACATCGAGGAACAGCAGTACGTTCACTGCGTTGTGCCGCTCGGGCACCATCTTGATATCGAGCAACCCGGCATTCTTGGCGGTCGAGCGGATGGTGTCATCAAGGTCGAGCTCCGTCGGCTCACCCTGACGCGCGAAACGGCGTAGCTTGCGCAAAGCGACCTTGATGTTGCGGGTGCCGATCTCGACCGCATCGTCGAGATTGCGGAACTCACGCTTGTCCCAGACCTTGACGGCGCTGAAGTTGCGGTTGCCGTCCTGGCCGATGCGCACGCCCTCGGGATTATAGCCGTAGGCGCCGAAAGGCGAGGTGCCTGCCGTACCGATCCACTTCGAGCCGCCCTGGTGGCGCCCTTTCTGCTCCTCCAGGCGTTGCTTGAGCGTCTCCATCAGCTTGTCCCAGCCGCCAAGTGCCTCAATTTCCGCCATCTCCTCCGGCGTCAAATGAAGCTCGGCCATGCGGCGCAGCCACTCATCGGGAATGTCATCGCCAAATAGCTCGTCGAGCAACTCCAAACCCTTGAAGCAATGGCCAAACACCTTGTCGAAGCGATCGATATGGCGCTCATCCTTCACCATGGCGGCGCGGGAGAGATAGTAGAAGTCATCGATGGAATAATTCGCGAGCCCGGCCTTCACCGCTTCCAGCAGCGTCAGGTATTCCCTGAGCGAGACCGGGACTCCGGCGGATTTCAGCTCGTAAAAGAAGTTGGTAAACATGGCATCATCATACTTTGATCACTGCCGCGCCGCGACCAGAGCCTTCAGAAGATTTTGCAGCTTGCCGGCATTTGCCAACCCGCCATTGTCGGTGCAATCGTTGCCCCGAGGTTTCGCTGCGACCCGGGCCAGCTCGGCCAAATCCTTATATCTAGCCAGCTCGGCTTTGGTGAGTTTGGCTGGTCGTAGCATTTTCAAAATGAGGCCTTGGAAATATGTGAGTTCCTCCGGCGGTCCACCGCAAAAGGGGATGGTCGAAGCCATGTAGCCAACTTGCTTTGCAAACGCATCAAGCGGCTCCTCAGCCGCAATCGCCGGCCCTGGCAAAGCGAACAGAAGCGCCGACGCAAATATTAGATTTTTCATCGGTTGCTCTCACGCCGGGCCATAAAAATTAATCGCTCAAACATATGCACATCCTGTTCATTCTTGAGGAGTGCCCCATGTAACGGCGGAATTATGTCTTTTTTATTTTCGACCTTCAGCATTTCCGGCGGAATGTCCTCAACCACCAACAGCTTCAACCAGTCGATAAGTTCGGAGGTCGAGGGCTTCTTCTTCAGGCCCGGGATATCGCGGATCTGATAGAACGAGGTCATCGCCTCGCGCAGCAGGTTCTTTTTCAGGTCCGGGTGGTGTACGCCGACGATGCGCTCCATCACCTCGGGCTCGGGGAAGCGGATGTAGTGGAAGAAGCAGCGGCGCAGGAAGGCGTCCGGCAATTCCTTCTCATTGTTCGATGTGATGATCACAATCGGCCGCGTACGGGCGCGCACCACCTCTTTGGTCTCATAGACGTGGAATTCCATGCGGTCGAGTTCCAGCAGTAGGTCATTCGGGAACTCGATATCGGCCTTGTCGATCTCATCAATCAGCAGCACCACCTGCTCGTCGGCATCGAAAGCATCCCAAAGCTTGCCGCGCACGATGTAATTGCCGATGTCGTGGACCCGCTCATCGCCCAACTGGCTGTCGCGCAGGCGTGAGACTGCATCGTATTCGTAGAGCCCCTGCTGCGCTTTAGTCGTCGATTTGACATGCCATTCGATCAACGGCTTGCCGAGCGCGTTGGCAACCTCACGGGCGAGCTGGGTCTTACCGGTGCCAGGCTCGC
>JABIRP010000308.1 GCA_018699735.1 Rhodospirillaceae bacterium
GCAGTTGTCATCTTTCGCTATCCCCTCACGGTCGCGGCCAGGCCGCCATCGACGAACATATCGGTGCCGGTAACATAACGCGCGGCATCTGAGGCGAGGAAGACCGCCACTTCTGCGATTTCCCAGGCCGTCCCCATGCGCCCCATCGGCACCTGGGCATCGCGCTTGGCGCGGACTTCATCGAAGCTGAGGTCCGGGCGTGCGGTGTGAACGGTGAATTCAATCCGAGGTGTGTCGATCAGGCCCGGTACGATGGTGTTGGCCCGTATCCCGTCCGCAGCGTGGTCGAGCGCGATCAGCTTGGTCACATGCGCCATCGCCGCCTTGGTCGCACCGTAGGAGATGTATGGAAAGCCCACATGGCGAAATCCGGCGATCGAGGAAACCGAGGTGATGACGCCTGAACCGCGCTCGATCATGCCCGGCAACACCGCCTTGGCGGCCAACATCACAGCCGTCACATTGACCTCGAAGGCCCGTTGCCAATCGTCTGGAGCAAGATCGACAGCACCGCCCAGAATACCGAGCCCGGCATTGTTCTGCAGGATGTCAATCCGACCGTAGGCCTGCAGCGCTTTCGCAACCGCCGCCTCTACCTGATCTTGTTTGGAAACATCGAGGGCAATCGCGATGGCCTTGCCGCCCTCTTTTTCGATCAGATGCGCAATATCGTCAGCCGCTTCCTGCTTCAGATCGGCGCAAACGACCGCAGCACCCTCTCGGGCATATGCCATGGAGCAAGCCTTGCCGATGCTCCAGCCCGGTGCCACCGATCCGGCCCCGCCCATGAACGCTACCTTGCCCTCGAACAGCCCAGGGCTGCGGGCTATGTATTCCTTCACGATCTTCTCCGGTATTATCGAATTTCCTCGCCGCGAGATTAGTTCGCAAGTCCGCCAAGTGCTATCGCAATCCCACCCGAATTGCCCAAGGAAAGATACCCCCCATGTCCATTCTCGACGCCGTCGACACGCATTTCAGCGCCACCTACCAAGAGGCACGCGGAAAATTCCTTGCCGCGTGTTCCAGTGCCGAAGTCCGCAGCATCATCAATCCCAATCTTGGCCCCGAGGGAGAGGAACTGGCGACCGATATCGCCTGGTTCGGCCCGCCCGATGCCTCGCGGGTTTTCATGATGATCTCCTCAACCCACGGCGTCGAAGGGTTCTGCGGCTCGGCCTGCCAATTGGACTGGATAACCGAGGGCGGTCCCGCCGCATTGGGGCCCGACACCGCCGTCATGCTGGTCCACGCCATCAACCCCTACGGCTTTGCCTGGATCCGGCGGGTGACGGAGGAAGGCTGCGACCTCAACCGCAACTACCTAGATTTCTCCAAGCCGTTGCCCGAGAACCCCGGGCATGACGAGTTGGTCGATGCCTTCGTACCAGCCTCGCTCGACGCGGAAACCTTGAAGTTGACCGAAGCCAAAATCGCGGCTTGGCGCGCTGAGCACGGTGAATTCGCCTTCCAAACCGCGCGCAAGGCCGGGCAGTACAAGCATGCCCACTCGATGTTCTTTGGCGGTTTCGCGCCGTCCTGGGCCCGGCGCACGCTTGAGAGCATCATCGCGGATTATGAGCTTCCGGCCCGGCGAATGGTCACGGTCGTCGACTATCACACTGGCCTCGGCTCGTTCGGTTATGGCGAGCCCATCAGCGGGCACCTGCCGGACACGCTGGGGCTGGAGCGAATTCTGAAAATGTACGGACATTCTGTCGGTGTGCCGGAAAGCGGTACCTCGGCCTCAATCCCCCTGCACGGCACTTCTCGAGATGTCTGGGATGCGATGTTCAATAACACCTACACTTATGTAGCGTTGGAGTTCGGAACGTTCAGCCCCGAGAACGGCCGTCTGGCGCTCCGTGGGGACCATTGGCTGCACAACCAGGGCGAATTTGACTGGAACGCGCCCGAGACACGCGCAATCAAAGCCGCACTCCGCCTGCAGTACTACCCCGAAACGCCGGACTGGAAAGAGATGGTGCTCTGGCGCAGCCGCCAAATGCAGCGCCAAAGCCTCTGGGGACTGGAGACCCTGGCATGACCGCGCTTGCCGACCATTTTCGTCGCATGGCGACATACAACGAACGGGCCAACCGCATCCTCTACGATGTCTGCGCTGAACTAACGATTGTCGAACGCATCAAACCAAGGTCATCCTTCTTCGGCTCGATACATGCGACTTTGAACCATATATTGGTCGGTGATGAGCTCTGGATGACCCGTCTGGAAGGTGGCCAAGCTCCATCTATTCCTCTCGATACGGTCCTACATGAAGAGTTCTCGGACCTGCGCAAGGCGCGCGTGATAATGGACACTCGGATCACCGACTTCATGGCGGAACTGACCGATCGACAACTGACCGGTACCCTCGACTACATCAACAATGCCGGCGAACGCCACTTCGACCCGATAGCTGTGGCTTTCACCCAACTGTTCAACCATCAAACCCACCATCGCGGACAGGTGCACGGTATGTTGAGCCAAACGAACGTCGCACCTCCACCACTCGATTTGCACGTCGTCATACGAAACTAATGTCGCCGAAACGAGAAAGGGGCCGCTCCGAAGAGCGGCCCCTTATCACTTGGGTCTAAGACCGGCTGATTAGCGCCGGATCTCAATCTTGACCCGACGATTGCGCTTTTCGCGCACGCCGTCGGCGGTCAGGACCTTGTTGCTCTTCTCACCAAAGACCTTTTTCTTGATCTTCTTGCCGAGCGAGACAATCGAAGCGTCCTCAAGGGCAGCCGCGACGTTGTCGCCGCGACGTTTGGCCAAGCCGTCATTGTAGGCGGCTGAGCCAGCGCGGTCGGTATAACCGGAGACCGTCACCGTCTTTGCGTTGATCTCGGCAATTGCGCGAGCAGCCTTGTCGAGAACATTCAGGCTCTTCTCATCGATCACGTCGGAATTAAACGCGAAGTAGACGGTGAAATTGGCGAAGGTACGCTTGCGCATCGGCTTCGCATCGGTGACAGCAACTTGCTTGAAGGCTGCCTTCTTCGCCTTCTTCTTCATCTTCTTCGGCGCCAAAGCTCGCTTCAGGGCCTTTACGTAGGTGGTGTACTGGTACTTACACTCTTCAATGTGTTTCGGTTGAATGTTTTCTTCCTGCTCTTGCAGCCAACAATCAAACCCGGCTTGTGCCAATGCCGCTTGGACCGGCGCCTTGTCCCGGCCGCCAGCATCCAACAATTCGGCCAGCACACGACGAGCACCAGCCAATTCACCAACCATGTGTGACGGAATCATACGCGCCTTCACCATCTCAGGTGCAGGCGGTTTGCCACCGGCTGACGCGATTGCGCGCATAGCGAACGCGTCCGAGTCCTCATAATCGGCCTCTTTATATTCGTCTGTCGAAAGCCTGAGATACTCGTCGTACATGTATTGGCTAAATTCGCTACCCTTTGCTGCCGTGCCACTGGCCACTTGCAGCTGTTGGCCGATACAGCCCGTCAGCAACAACGTCGCCGCAGCCACGCCCAATACCTTTGCCCATGCAAAGCTCTTTATCATGTCACCCCTCCTATTTTTCTGTCGCAGAGTTCTGGTTCTTAACTGCCCATAATACGGTTACTCTCATTCCAGGCAACCTCGTCAATTGCATATTGACAAATTCTGTTGATTCGTCTCTGGACCAGTCTCACATATTCGTGCCAGATTTCACATAAAAATTGGCCGCAACGCACGCTTTTAGAGGTAATTCATGGCGCGAAAGGAACTCCAGAATGTGCTTTTCCAGGACGATCCTGAAGGTCCACGCGCGCCGTTGGTTCTCGATAGTCCGCACACCGGCCGACTCTTTCCCGAAGATTTTCGGCCCGCCATCGCAATGGAAATCTGCAATCGAGTCAATGATTGGTTCATCGAAGATCTTTTCGGAGCCGCCAATCGCAACGGTGCCGTATTGATCCAAGCGCTGTTTCGTCGTGCGTATATCGATCCCAATCGCGATACCGCCGACTTGGATCTCGACATGGTAGATGGCGACTGGCCCGACCCCGTGAGCCAAACTGAGAAAACCAAGCGCGGTGCCTCGCTGATCTGGAAACTGATTGACGGCGAGACACGGATCTATGACCGCAAACTGAGCGTCGAAGAGGTCAATCTTCGGATCAACACCTACTGGCGCCCGTACCATGCCGCGCTCAAGACGGCGCTGGACGACACTCATGCGGCTTTCGGCCGCGTCCTGCATATCAATTGCCACTCAATGCCGGAAATGGGTGACGAACGCTGGGGTGATAGTGGGCAACGCAGGGCGGATTTCATAGTTGGCACACGTGACGGCACCACGGCGGGTGCCGCATTTACCGACACGGTGGTCGCCGCTCTCGGCGCCCAGGGTCACTCGGTTGCGGTCAACGAAAAGTTCAAAGGCGTGGAGTTGATCAAGCGATACTCTGATCCGGCCGCTGGGCGGGAATCGCTGCAAATTGAGGTCAATCGCGGCATATACATGGACGAAGCCAACATTCTGCCGAACGCGCAATACGATGACACCAAAGCGGTGATCTCCGAGATGATCGCCAGAGTGGCGAAACTGGCCCAGGCTCGGTGACAGTCGGCGGGGTGAGGAAATTACTATTCGCTCATCGTCATTCTCGCGGAGGCGGGAATCCAGACTGCTGAAAAAACGTAGAGCTGGATCCCCGCCTTCGCGGGGATGACGATTGAACTTTGCGGTGATGAGTTTTGAAATCGTAACCTAAAATCGCTCTGCCCTATATGGCGCCAGATCGATATCCGGCTCCCGTCCTGCTGCCAGATCTGCGATCAATTCGGCAGTGCGAGCGGCCAATGAGAGACCTATATGACTGTGCCCGAATGCCAGTAAAACATTCTGCATGCCCGGGGCAGGGCCGATAATTGGGACGCTATCCGGCGTCGCAGGGCGAAATCCGAGCCATTCGCGGGTGACTTTCGGATCCAGACCGGGCAACGCTTCCTTGGCCATATCGAGCATCCGATAAACCCGCCTGAAGTCCGGCGGCGCGTCGACGCCGGCGAATTCCGCGCCGGTTGTGAGCCTGAGCCCATCGGTCATCGGTGCCAGCACAAATCCTTTATCGGCAATCACCACCGGGCGTCGTAATTCCGGCGCGAATTCCGAGTCCAAATTCAGATGATACCCGCGCTCGGTATCGATCGGCAGCGACAGCCCGAGCAATTTCGAAACCCGGCCGGACCACGCGCCGGCTGCCACAACAAACAAGTCCGCATCATGGACGCCAAGGTCGGTGAAGAGACGGCGAGGCCCCGCCTCCCCCATTTCAAACCGTCGTGCCGTCTCGGCAACGAACCGGCCACCGAGGCGCTCGAAGGCCTCGGCATAGGCTCGGGTCAATTTCACCGGGCTGGTAACAAACCCATTTTCCGACTGATGGTAGCCGTGGGTGTATTTCTGGCTAAGGTTCGGCTCCAATTGCCTGATCTCATCGGCCGACAGCACATCGAAACTCACGCCCCGACGGGCCATAGTTTCGCGCTCGAGTTTGGTTTTCTCGAAGCTCTTCTCACTCGGATAAACCTTGAGCCAACCCACCGGCTTAACGATGCCGTCAATGCCATGCGCCTTCATCAAGCTCGCGTGGCTGCGCATTCCGTCCTTGGAGAGCCCACGCAAGGCATGGCTGATCGCCTCGACCCGGCTGGGTGTGCTTGCGGCCAGGAACTTCAGTAACCACGGCAACATCTGCGGCACATAACGCCAATCGACCCGGAGCGGAGAGGCCGGATCGAGCAGCATTTTCGGCACGTCCTTCCAAATCCCCGGCGTGGCAGTTGGGAACACGCTGCCAACGGCGATCGCGCCCGCGTTGCCGAAGGATGTCCCGGTTCCGGGTGGCCGCGGATCGACCACTGTAACCCGATGCCCGTCCATCTGCAGTTTGAGGGCGCAGCAAACACCGACAACACCGGCCCCGACCACGATCACGTCGCGCGCTGTAGGTTTACTCGTCTCGGCCATTCGTCGCTCCCAACTCGATATGCCTTCTTCCCGCCACTTTCGCCTAAAAGATGCCCGTTTGTCGACGTGCTAGCGCCATTTGCCGGCGTTTTCCTAAGGCCATACGAAACACGCCCTCGGGAGATCCCAATGAACAGAACCGCCGGCCACCAATCCAGACGCCAACCCAGTCTCTTTCCGGGCATCGTTCTCGCCGCCCTCGCGTTACTCTCGTTATTCGCCGCGACCGCGCGGGCTGACCCAGCCTCAAAGATGGAACGGGTTCCCGGTGGCCTCGCCTTTGTGGGTGGGAGTGCCCCCTTGCTCGCCACCGAGGTCGACATCAAGGCTACCGGGCCGATCGCTCGCGTTCGGGTGGTTCAGCGGTTTCTCAATCCTGGTCAACGCTGGCGCGAGGGGCTCTACGCCTTTCCTTTGCCGGAAGACGCCGCCGTCGACCGAATGCGTTTGACCATCGGCGCGCGTGTTGTCATCGGCCGCATCGCCGAACGCGGAGAGGCGCGGCGGACTTATGAGAAAGCGCGAGCCGAAGGGCGACATGCAGGACTGGTCGAACAGGATCGCCCGAACCTATTCATGACCTCCATTGCCAACATCGGCCCCGGTGAAATGATCACGGTCGAGCTTTCCTACCAGCAGCCAGTGGTAAAGCGAGAGGGGCGTTTTCGCCTGAATGTACCGTTGACCCTGACACCGCGCTATCACCCGACCCGGCTGCTCGCCGAGCAAGCCGCCGTTCGCGCCGGCGAACCTGAGTTCCCAGATGTCGCACTCCGTCCTCAACCGACGAGCAAACCCATCAATCCGGTCGCGTTCTCCATTGAGCTTCGCCCCGGTTATCCGGTCACGGGCCTAAAGAGCCTGAACCACACTATCGAGCGGATCGAAACGCTTGCGGGCGGTGGCCACCGGGTCGTGCTCGCAGGAGACGCTGTGCCGGGGGACCGGGATTTTGAATTGAATTGGCAGGCAGATACCGGAGCCTCGGTTATCCCGGCGCTTTTCTCCGAACAGATTGAAGGCAAGCATCACGGGCTTCTCACCCTGACGCCGCCCGAACCCGAGCCCGAGAAATCCGTCGCGGTGCCAGCCCGCGAGTTGATCCTAACCATAGACACCTCAGGCTCCATGGCCGGTGAAAGCATTCGGCAAGCCCGCGCTGCGTTGACCAGTGCGCTCAGCCGTCTCCGCCCCAAAGACAGCTTCAACCTGATCCGCTTCGACGAGAAATCGACGGCACTCTTCCCCAACTCTGTTCCGGCCGACCCCGCCATGGTTCGCAGAGCCCTGGACTATGTCGCCTATCTTGACGCGGACGGCGGAACCGAGTTGCGCTCTGCACTTGAAATGTCACTCGCCGGGGTTTCGGAAACCGGCCCGATGCGCCAGATCGTGTTGATCACCGATGCGGCGGTCGACAACGAGGATGAGCTTTTAAAGCTACTGCACCAGCGACTTGGCCGCTCACGCCTGTTCGTTGTCGCCATCGGCTCCGCACCAAACCGGTATTTGGCCCGCAAAGCGGCCGAGTTCGGGCGCGGCGCCATGATCTCGATACCGCATTTGAAGGACGTCCAAAGCGCGATGGAGGGCTTGTTCGAGAAGCTTGAGCGGCCGGCGATGACCGATGTTTCCATCGCCTGGCCGGATGGCGCCAATTCGGACGGGACCGACGTGGCATCCTATCCCGCCCGCCTGCCTGATCTTTACTCCGGGGACCCACTGCTTCTCGCTTTCTCGGCCGATCAGATGCAGGGGACCGCAATTCTCACCGGCATGCGCAATGGCAAACCTTGGCGACGCGAGATCGCCCTGGACGGGGCTATTCAGGCTGGTGGCGTTGGCAAGCTCTGGGCGCGGTCTCGTATCGCCGAGATAGAGGATGGTGGTCGGCGCGGTGACGACCGGGTTGAGGTTCGCCGCGAAATTGTAGAGGTGGCACTGGCGCATCAACTCACTAGCCGGTTCACCAGTCTGATCGCAATCGACGAGACACCGGTTCGCCCGGAAAACGAAACTCTGGAGCCGAGCCGGGTCCCAAACCTGCCGCCGGCCGGCTGGGAGGATGCCCACCATGAGGTCGCCCCGTCCGGCCCAAGGCCAATGCGCATGATGGCAATGCTTCGAACTAGTTCGGCCATGGTCGCCATGCCGCAGACGGCAACGCCCTTTCGCATGAAAATGCTGGTCGGCGGGATATTGTTGGCGATGGCCGGCCTGATGGTCTGGTTGACGGCGAGACGCATTCCAGCCAGGTGGTTACGATGACCCCCGCGCTGGTAACGGGCGGTGTTGCACTTGGATTGGGTCTGGTTGGACTTTGGCAACTCGGCGACGGGGCGGCAACGCTTGCCAAGGCCACCCTGTCCGGCCCGCTGATCAATCACGCCTGGGCCGAAACCCGCGAAACCGGCTCGGCGACGCGACCTTGGCCCTGGGCCGATACCTGGCCGGTCGCACGCCTGTCCTTCCCAAGGCTCGCCAGGCACGTGCCAGTGCTCTCAGGCGCCGACGGATCATCACTAGCCTTTGGGCCTGGCCATGTCGCTGGCACAGCTGCGCCCGGGGAGCCCGGGAGTGTCGCCATCGCGGCGCACCGGGACACTCATTTTAATTTCCTGAAGGATGTAGAACCCGGTGACCGGATCGAGTTGGAACCAGCAGACGGCCCGGTCATGCGATATCGCGTAACCGGCACCGCCGTGGTCGACAGCCGAACGACCGGGCTGACACCAGCCAGTGAGGCTGAAGACGCCGCTGAAGGATATCGGCTGACGCTGATCACCTGCTACCCGTTCGATGCCCTGGAAGCAGGTGGCCCGATGCGTTATCTGGTTTTCGCGGAGGGAGGAGCTGGGTAGCGCCGAACGGTGTTCTCCTCCAAGCTCGGTCTGCTATGGTCCAGAACTCATTTGAAATAAGGACCCGGAAATGCGCGAAGACTTTGAGACATTGACCCTTGAGCGGGTTGGCGAGCATGTGTTGAAGGTGGTCATGGACCGCCCGGAAGCAGCCAACGCGATGAACACCCAAATGGGTCTCGACCTGCGCGACCTCTGGACCGAGTTTTATGTCGAGCCCACAGACGTCCGCTGCATCGTGCTAACGGGCGCCGGTGATCGCGCGTTTTGCGCCGGTGGCGACTTAAAAGAACGCAATGGCATGACCGACGCCCAATGGCAGCGCCAGCATGCAATCTACGAACAAGCCGTCCGCGCCATGGTCGATTGCCCGGTGCCGATCATCGCGGCGGTCAATGGGGCTGCCTATGGCGGTGGTTGTGAGCTTTCACTCTGCTGCGACTTTGTTTATGTCTCGACCAACGCCCGGTTCGCATTGACCGAAGTTACCCTCGGTATCATGCCGGGTGCGGCCGGGACCCAGAACCTGCCGCGCGCAGTCGGTGTTCGCCGGGCCAAAGAAATCATCATGACCGGCCGCCCGTTCGGGGCCGAAGATGCGCTGGCCTGGGGCATGGCCAATCGGGTCTGCGAGCCCGACAAACTGGTCGAAGAAGCCATCGAGACCGCCGAGCGGATTGCCGGCAACGCGCCAATCGCCATCCGCCAAGCCAAAAAATCCACCAACATGGCGACCCAGATCGAGTTCAAGAGCGGTTACGATTTCGAGATCGAGGCTTATAATCGCATGGTCTCAACCGAGGATCGCCTGGAGGGCGTTCTGGCTTTCAATGAAAAGCGCAAACCGGTGTTCAAAGGGCGGTGACGGACTGTGGGGTTTCTTTCCATCGCACCGAGGACATGCTAGGAGCGCTACTGAAAGTTTCGACAAGCTTAGAGTTCAATATTCGTCATCCTGAGGTGCCTACCGTCAGGTGGGCCTCGAAGGACGCACGACTCCACCGATGTGCGTCCTTCGAGGCTCGCTCTGCTCGCACCTCAGGATGACGCGGATTGAGCCTGGAATTACGAAATTGATGTCACTGACCAAAGCGAGACAGGCCGAATGACGGACGGCATTGCGATCGAAATCGCACCGGGCGAACTAATCGACAAGATCACAATTCTGCAAATTAAGGCAGAACGGATCGACGATGCGTCCAAGCTCAACAACGTGCGCCACGAGCTTGATCTGCTTAGCATTGCGCGTGACGAGCACATGCCGGCTTCACCGCGCCTGACCGAGCTGACCGCGGAGCTGCGGCAAGTCAATGAGGCTCTGTGGCAGATCGAGGACGACATAAGGGAATGTGAGCGCCAGTCCGACTTTGGTGAGACGTTTATCGAACTCGCCCGCTCGGTCTATCGCACCAACGACCGCCGCGCGGCGCTGAAGCGTGAGATCAATCTGCTACTCGGTTCGGCAATTGTCGAGGAGAAGGCCTACGCCCCCTATTGAGGGCGAGGCCGGACCGGAAATGACGGGCAACGCGACGATCACGACCGGTTGGAGGGCTTGGGCCGGTCTGACATTGGTCGGGTTGTTATTCCTTGTTGCCGCCGTTGGCGCGCTCGCCAAGCAAGCGATGAGCCCGCTCTATCTCTTGGTCATGGCGATCGTGCTGATCGCTTCATATGCAGACCGAAAGCGCTGGCCGACACCCCAGCGCCCCATCTGGTTGTTCTTTGCAGCCCTGGTGATCTATGTCGCCGCCACCCAAGCCTTTGTCTCACCTTGCGGGCAATGCACCCTCAAGGGCCCGGAAAAACTGGCCATGTTGGGCGCCA
>JABIRP010000309.1 GCA_018699735.1 Rhodospirillaceae bacterium
CGCAGAGATTGAACATTTTGGATACCACCTCAAGGCAGCGGTTGGCCTGGTAGGGGATGTGGCGGAGGTCGTGGTGGAGCTTGGCGACGTCGGCCCTGGTGATCCCTGTAACGGTCAGCCGCCCCAGCGCCGGCAGGATGAAGCGCTGGAGGTTCCGCCGATACTCCTTGGCGGTGCTGGCCTTGAGGCGGACGGAGATGTGCTCCTTGTCGAACCGCTCGGCGAGTTCCCTGATGGTAATGACTTCGCGCCCGGCATCGCGCTGGGCAGCCGGGTCCTCGCCGTTTCGGACCGCCGCGACGATTGTGATCGCTCGCTTGCGTGCCTGCTCGCAGGTGAGGACCGTGCTTGGGCCGAGGCTCATCCGGCGTGGCCGGCGCCCGGCGCGATATTGAGTAACATAGCCCTTGCGTCCGCTCGGCAAGATGCGAAGGCCAAAGCCCGGAATATCGTCGTCCCAGAGGAAATACTCGACCGCTCGCACATCGGCGGCGTCGATCAATCGTTTTGTCAGTTTTGGCATCGCGACAGCCCCATTCCGCTCGATCTGTTGCCGGCGCCGCGCTAGTCGCCCTTGGAACCGTGGCAGAAACAAGAGGGCGTTAAACCCGACGCGAACCTTCGAGAATCAGAGTGCGGAGAGCGGCATCGTTAGTCAACTAACTCATTGAAAATGCGTAAACAAAGGAAAGCGCGGGTGTTCTTGCGTAGGGATCGCGGCCAGGTTGCTTCCCTGAAGGGCGCTAAAGCCCTTTTTTGAACTTGCGCAGGTTGTCTGCGGTCCAAGGCTTTCCGGTGGTGGTGGTCAGGCCGCGCGCATTTAGTGCCTCGGCAATGGTCGCGTTAGATGTATTTTCCACATCGAATTGCTCAATCGCTTCCGCCAGGGCCACCTTTCGCTCTGGTTTGGCGTCAACGTGGGCGTCTTTAACCTCCTGCCAGGCTCTAAAATGTTTAATCGGGTCGAACATTTTTCCATCAATAAGGATTGGCTCTGGTTCGAGCGGCATATGTTCAACGTTGGAGTTTCTCAGTCGGTCCCAAAGCCGGAAATGAGGTCGCGAGCCGAAGGATGAGGAGAAGTCGACGAGCACAAGCGTTGCTTCGTCAATGCGGCATCGTTTCAGCGCGCGATCAAGATCGTGGGTAATCTGCTCGCTACTGCGATCAGGCTCAAGTTCAAGAAATACCTCTTCCGCGACGAGTTCGCCCCCTTCGCCCTTCACCCAGTGCCGCACGAGATCGCGTTGGTAGCGGATCGTGCGGCTCTGTTCCGCAGCCTTATTAATATCTTTCGGCAACGCGTTGAACCCCGCCCAGGGGACCGGGAGCGTCCAATAGAAGCCAAGAAATTTCCGATCGGTCACAGAACACTCCGGAAAATCCCGACGAATCGACAACGGTCCAAGCGGGGATGGGAACGTGGGGAACATTAACCGAAAGGAAAGCCCCATGAAACACGATCGCTCCATCCAACTGCCGGATCCCTGCGACCTCATCAACTCCGTGGCTACAGCGGTGGTCGTGGCAGGCGCTCTGCTGCGTGCTGAGTTCCATCGCCCCGGCGGTCCGCGCGGTGCCCACAGTCAGGCTCCGATCGACACTGAAATCGAGAAACTCCTGCGGACGCGGCTAATGGCCCTGCATGCCTGTGACTGGCACGGCGAGGAACTCCCCCACATATATTCAGGGCACCCGGACGTCTGGGTCGTCGATCCGCATGACGGGACACGGGCCTTTCTGAAGGGCCTGCGAGGCTCGGCGATCTCGGTGGCGCTGTTGCGATGTGGCGAGCCTGTGCTCGGGATTGTCTACGCCCCCATGGCTCCCGATGATGCCGGTGATTTCTTTATCTGGGCCGTCGGCTTGCCGCCCATGCGCAACGGTGTGGCTTTGGTTCCGATTGGCCCTAACCCGGTGCCAATCACATCGAAAGTGCTGCCGGATATCCCAGCGTCTTGGCCGGGGCGACCGTGCGTGCCGCACGTTTACGGGACCGACACGGTCATTGGGCTTAACGAGGAGGCGGGCGACTACGCTGCATTTAACCATGTGAAGCTGACGCCTGCTTCGGTGCTGGCCATGCCGAGTATAGCCTACCGGCTGGCGTTGGCCGCCTCTGGCGAAGTAGATGTCGCGGTGAGCCTCACCTCGGGTCTTGACCCTTATGATGTGGCTGGTGGCCATGCGCTCCTGACCGCCGTGGATGGCGGGTTTGTTCAGCTCAATGGCAAGGCTATCGTTTATGGACCTCGAGCGACATTCCAAGGGTGCATCGGTGGTCGTCCGGAATTGTTGCGAGAAATCGTAAAACGCTGTCTGACATCAGCGCCCATGGGACGAACTGAGGGGTTTTCATAAGGGAGGATTTCTGGCTCATCGTAGTGACCGAAGGGAACGAAGATGAGGCAGAAATCGATGACTAAGATCGACCC
>JABIRP010000310.1 GCA_018699735.1 Rhodospirillaceae bacterium
GACCGAAGACGGGCTTGGTTCCCCGCCTGTGATTAAAGCCACCGACCCCGAACAATTGCTTGGGGCTGTTAGCAGCAGACCCCGTATGAGCGTACATCAAAACCCAATCCTCGGCATCGATACCTCTAAAACTCATCTCAACCCGCGCCGGCCCCGCGAGTTCGCCCGCGCCGCCGGCTATCTCGGCAAGACCGACAAGGTCGACGCGCGCATGCTGGCTCACTTCCGGGCGGTGATGAAGCCAGCGCCGACGTCGGAGCAAGACCCGGCGCGAGACCGTCTGCACCAGCTGTTCCGGCGACGTGAGCAACTGGTCGAGATGCACAAACAGGAGAAGATTAAGTTGCGTCAGACCCAGAGCAAGGACATCCGGGGTCATATCGATGGCATGATTGGCATGTTTGACCAGCACATCGCCCGCTTCGAGATCGAGATTCGGCAGGAAGATTCTCGTCACAATCAACGCTATGATCCGAGACCAGACGATGTTCGAGGCAACAACAGCATGACAAATACAATTGCCTTGTCTTGTCTTGCCTTACGCCAAACCGGGAAGCGGTTATTGAGTGGAGACGGAAATTATAAACCCGCAAAATTGCGAAGTTGACTGCCGTGTGCCCGAATAAGCGACCGAAACCCGCGAACTACCCGTCGAGATCAAGCCCGCCTTCGATGATGGCGAGGCAGATGCAGCTGTCGGAGCAGGGGACGAAGGGCGCATGAGTGACGCTTTCATCGGCTTGCGCCACATCGCCCGGGCGATAGCTGCCGTCGTCGTCGGTCAGCTCGCCGGCCAGGATCAGGACGAGCTCGTTGCCGCTGTGGGTATGTTCCGGGACGCTTCCGCCGCCCCGAACCCGGAACAGCGCCGCCTGTATACAATCCGTGCCGAAGGGCAGATCGACCCGATCAATCCCTGGTCGGTCTTCGACCCAATTAAGACTGCTCAGGTCGTCGCCAATGAAATCGCGCAACGGGCGGGGAATGACCGATGCTTGAGTGGATGGCGTAGTCCCGGCGGAGGTAGCGTCGGTCTCTGGTGTCTCATCGATGTGGGACAGCACACGATCCAACAGGCCGTCAGCAATTTCAGCCGGCTCGATCTTCGATAACAACGCACCGCCAACCGCATCAAGAGTTTCGACCTCCGCACGGCAGGTCGGACACATGGCGAGATGTGTTGCAATCAGGACGGACCCCGCTTGATGCAGGGTTCCGGTCGAGTATTCGACCAGGACGTTCTCCTGAGGATGATGGCGCAATGCCGTCGATTCACCCTGCATTATCTCAAATCCTCCAAGCCCTCGCGCAGGCGTTTCAGTGCTAACCTAATGCGCGATTTGACCGTGCCAAGGGGCAGGCCAGTTTCTTGTGCAATATCGCGGTGGGTGTCGTCCTCATAAAAAGCACGGTAAATCAGATCCGCTTGATCCACCGGCAAGGCGCTGATCGCCAGTTCAATGCGCTCTGCCGCTTCATTTGCCTCGGCGGCGTCATCGGCAGAGCGGCCGGCGTTTGGCACCAATGCCGGGTCGTTCGGGTCAAGTTCTGGGCGGACCTCGCGGCGCAGTTTATCGATACGCTTGTTCCTGGCGATCGTGAAGATCCAAGTGCTTGCCCCCGCCAGACGGCGATCGAAGCTCTCTGCTTTGTGCCAAACGGTGACCATGGTTTCCTGCACAACCTCTTCGGCAAATGCCTCATCCACGCCCAGCCGCATCACGTAGGATTTCACTCGCGGCGCGAAATATCCAAACAGGCGCGCGAACGCCTCGCGATCCCGGTCGATGGCGATCGTCTCGAGCAAATTCGAGAAATTCTCCGAGACTCCGCGTAGGTTATTCATGCGAAATTCGCTCGAGATACGCCCGACTTGCATACGATGTTGGACGGAGATTGGATCACAGACAGGGTCCTGAAGGGTTCTAACGCGGTTGCATTCGGATGGCGCCATCGAGGCGGATGGTCTCGCCATTCAGCATTACGTTATCGCATATCGTCATCACCATCTTGCCGTACTCTTCTGGCGTACCGAAGCGTGGCGGATACGGAACCGAGGCCGCCAGCGCGTCCTGAATCTCCTGCGGCATGTTGAGCAGGAGCGGGGTTCCGAACAGACCGGGGGCGATGGTGTTGACCCGTATGCCGGTGCGCGCAAACTCGCGGGCTGAGACGATTGTCAGTGCATGGACGCCGCCTTTGGAGGCGCTATACGCCGATTGTCCGATCTGGCCCTCGAAGGCGGCCACAGAAGCGGTCGAGACGATGACGCCACGCTCGCCGTCTTCCAACGGCTCCAGCTCCTGCATGTCGGCGGCGGCAAGTCTGGTCATATTGAAGGTGCCGATCAGATTGACCTCGATGACCCGGCGGAAATTGTCCAGATCCATCGGCCCTGCGCGCCCAACGATACGCTCTGCCGGCGCGATACCGGCGCAATTGACCAGCACGCGGGCAGCGCCATGGGCCTCCTTTGCCGCGGCGACTGCGGCGGCGCCTGAAGTCGCGTCTGACACGTCGCATTCAACCGCAATTCCGCCGATTTCCTCTGCGACCTGGCGCGCGTTGTCCATATTGACGTCGAACAGCGCCACTTTCGCTCCGGCTTTGGCCAGCAGGCGCGCGGTTCCGGCGCCAAGTCCACCGCCACCGCCGGTGACGATCGCTGAATGACCTGCGACTTGCATGTGTTCTCTCCTAGATAACATCCTGTACCCAAACCCCAGCTCGGCCGGGTATACCAGATCGCCTCTCGGTTGGCGACCGTATCAAGGGTATTTGAAATACCACTTTATGCGCCGCAGCATTGGGGTTGTCGTGCTGGCGATAAAGCTGGGCTGGCGGTATAGGTGGGAGACTTGAAACCAAACGCCTGAAGCGAAGGAAGCGTCATGACCGAGGAGACTGCCGTCAAGCTCTGGGAGCCGTCGGCTGAACGCATTGCCGCCGCCACGGTGAGCCGTTTCATTGAGCATGTGAACGCCAAACATGGCGCCGGTGCCGAGGACTTTGAGAGCCTATACGACTGGTCGGTCACCGCGCCCGAGACTTTTTGGTCGGCGCTCTGGGATTTCAGCGAGGTCATCGGCGAGAAGGGCGCACGGGTGCTGATCGACGGTGATCGCATGCCGGGCGCCAAGTACTTTCCCGACGCCCAGATCAATTTCGCCGAGAACCTGCTGCGGCGTCGCGACGCGGCCGATGCGATCGTCTTTTGGGGTGAGGACAAGGTCCGCCGGCGCCTGAGTTTCGCCGATCTGTATGCCGACGTCTCGCGCACCGCTCAAGCTCTGGCCGGGGTGGGTGTCGGTCCTGGCGATCGGGTCGCTGCCTATTTGCCGAACATGCCCGAGACGATCATCGCCATGCTGGCGACCACCAGTCTCGGAGCGATCTGGTCATCCTGCTCACCCGATTTTGGCGTTCAGGGCGTGCTCGACCGGTTCGGCCAGATCGAAGCGAAGGTACTTTTTGCGGTCGAGGGCTACCACTACAATGGCAAGCAGCTGGATACGACCGACAAGGTTCGCGACATGGCCGCCGGGTTGCCGACATTGGAACAGGTCGTCGTCGTTCCTTACACTCGCGAGCGCGCTCCGATCGAGGCGATCGACAAGGCCGCCCACTACGCTGATTTCTTGGCTGCGTTCGAGCCGGGCGAGATTGCCTTCCGGCGCATGAACTTCAACGACCCGCTCTACATCATGTTTTCTTCAGGCACCACGGGCGTGCCGAAATGCATTGTGCATGGTATTGGCGGAACGCTGTTGCAGCACCTGAAAGAGCACAAGCTGCACTCTGACGTACGCGCGGACGACCGGGTGTTCTACTTCACGACCTGCGGCTGGATGATGTGGAACTGGCTGGTCTCTGGGCTGGCGGCCGAGGCGACGCTGTTGCTCTACGACGGCTCGCCGTTTTATCCCTCAGGCGCGGTTATTTTCGATTTCGCCGATGCCGAGCGCATGACCCTGTTTGGCACCTCGGCGAAATACATCGACGCGCTCAATAAGGGCGGTTTGGAGCCGATGAAGACACACGATCTGTCGACGGTTCGCGCCATGACCTCGACCGGCTCGCCTTTGGTGCCGGAAAGCTTCGAGTATGTCTATGCCAAGATCAAATCCGACATCCAGCTTTCCTCGATTTCGGGTGGGACCGATATCGTGTCCTGTTTCGTGCTCGGCAATCCGATCGGGCCGGTCTGGCGGGGCGAAATCCAGGCCCGGGGTTTGGGAATGAAGGTTGCGGTCTGGAACGATGATGGCGAGCCCGTCGTCGGTGAAAAGGGTGAGCTGGTCTGCACCGCTCCCTTCCCCTGTATGCCGATCATGTTTTGGGGCGATCCGGACGGCGCGAAATACCATGCCGCCTATTTCGAGAAATATCCGAACATCTGGTGCCACGGCGACTATGTTGAGTTGACCGAGCGCGGCGGCACTGTGATCTACGGGCGCTCCGACGCGGTGTTGAACCCAGGCGGGGTTCGAATCGGCACGGCCGAGATCTATCGCCAAGTCGAAAAACTGGCGGAAGTGCAGGAGGGGCTGGTTATTGGCCAAGATTGGGACAATGACGTGCGCGTTGTGTTGTTTGTGCGCCTGACCGACGGGGTCGCGTTGGATGATGCGCTGGTCGATAAGATCAAGAAGACCATCCGGGCTGGCGCCTCACCCCGTCACGTCCCGGCCCGTGTGCTCCAGGTCGCCGACATCCCGCGCACCAAAAGCGGCAAGATCGTCGAGCTCGCCGTGCGCAATATCGTGCATGGCCGTGCGATCAAGAACGTTGAGGCCCTGGCCAATCCCGAAGCGCTTGAGCTGTTTAAGGATCGGGCCGAGTTGGCGGTTTGAGGTTGAGGAGTATCTCCTCATTCCACCCAATTCCCGTTTCCCGGTTTGGCGTAGCCAACACCGGGACCTTGATCCAGGCTGAGCACCGCTCCGAGATCCCGGCTCTCCCGATGGTCGGCCGGGAAGCAGCATGAATATGAGGGTGATGGGACGCTATTGTCTCGCCTAGACCTGCACGCTCATTCCGCCGTCGACCGCAAGCACGTGGCCGTTGACGAAACCGCCGGCCGGGCTCATCAGGAAAACGGCAGCGCCGCCAAGCTCATTTGGTTGGCCCCAGCGCCCGAGCGGTGTCTTGCCCTCAATCCAGGCCGAAAACTCAGCATCCTCGGTCAGCGCCTGGTTCATTTCGGTCGCGAAGTATCCGGGTGCGATGGCGTTGACGAGAATGCCTTTCGGTCCGAGTTCCACGGCCAGCGCACGAGTAAGCGCCCGCAAGCCTTCCTTGGCTGCGATATAGGCCGGGACTGTCGGGCGCACGGTCGTCCCCAACATCGAAACCGTGTTGATGATCCGCCCGCCGCCGCGTGGGCCCATACGCTTTGCCGCCTCGCGTGCGAGCACGAAACACGACGTCAGGTTGGTCGCCACCACGCGCTCGAAGTCGGCGGTCTCAAACTCTTCGATTGGACTGCGATGCTGGATACCAGCATTGGCGATAACGCCCCAAAGCGGACCATGCTCAGCTTCGATGGCATCGAGTGCTGTGATCGTTCCGGCCTCGTCTGTTACGTCGAATGTCGAGATTGAGGCCGTGCTACCCTTGGCCCGAAGCGCCTCCGCCTTTGCATCCAGCGTCGCCGGGTCTCGCCCGTTCAACACCACATGCGCGCCGGCGTCCGAGAGCGCCTCGGCCATGGCAAAGCCGAGACCGCGCGAGGCGCCGGTGACCAGGACCAGGCGTCCGGTCATATCGAAAAGCGGGTTCATGTTTGGCCTCTTGGTAGGAGTAAGTTTCAACTACGAGAAGATGACGCCGCCGTTCACGTCCATCACCGCGCCGACCATTCCGCTGGCCGCAGGTGACAACAGGTAGGTGATCGGCCAGGCGATTTCGTCCGGGGTCAGTTTCCGGCCCAATGGGACCCGTGCTGGATCGATATCCGTGCCCTCGGTCATCCGCGTGGCAACGGCGCCTGGCGCCACCGCGTTGACCGAGACGCCATCCTTGGCATAACGCAGCGACAACCAACGGGTCAGTGCGTGTACAGCACCCTTGGAGGCCGCATAATGTGGCTCCGCCATCAACCCGCCCATGCGTCCGGCGATGGACCCGCAGAGCACAAACCGGCCCCAGCCGCGGGCCTGCATTCCCGGCAAAAAGGCACGGGCAACGTTGATCGGGCCTTTGACGTTGATGTCGCTCAGGTCTCGGAAATCCTGCTCCCAGTCATCAGGATCCTGCTCCAGCCACTTGCCGTATTTGATGACACCGGCGGTGAGTGCCAAACAGTCGGGCGAGGTGCCGGCGGCATCAAGCGCTGCGGACAGGGCCTCGACTGCGGCGCGGTCTGTGACGTCGACCGCTTTGGCTGAAACGGACGACCCATGTGCTGCGGCAATTTCAACGGCCAGAGCATCGGGTGCTGCGAGATCGGCCAGTGTCAGATTGGCGCCCTGTTTCGCGCAAGCCCAGGCGACGGCTCGCCCGATTCCCAATTCGGCGCCAATAACAAGTACATTCAAGCCACTGAGGTCAAACCCGGTGGCGGCATCTCGCTTGGTCATGTGGTGTGATCTCCAGATGCGGCGTCAGTTCTTTTTGACCGGCGCCTTTTTTGCTTCCTCGGCTTCTTTCTTTTCCGCCTTGATCCGTGCGGCCTCTTGTTCGCGGTGAACCTTCATGTAGGCGGCACCCAGGCGGTTACCGTTCCAGCGGGCCTTTTTCCACCACATGACCGCTGCGTCCATGTCCTGCCCTACGCCAAAACCTCCGTTGTAGAGGAAGCCGACCATGCCTTGGGAGAACGGATCACCTGCTTCGGCGCCCTTTTTCATCCATTTGAAGGCTTCCTCCAGGTCGCCGGCGTTCTGAAGGATCTGGCCCAAAATTCCGTAACCTCTAACCGATCCTGCATCGATCGCCTTCTTGGAATAGGCAATGGCCCTCTCGTTACTTTCTTCGACATGAAGGCCTTTCGCATGCATCAAAGCCAGATAGATCATGGCGGAAACGTCATTCAACTCGTCTGCAGCGCGGCGCAGTAAGGCGACGCCCTCCTTGGCTTGTTCGGGCGTTGCATCGTTGCTACTGACGCGGAGCACTTTGGTGGCATAGATGATCATCGCCTCGGCTGAACCCTCTGCGATCGCGGCATCGAAGATGCGTCTCACGAAACGTGGCTTCTCCGGCCCGATGCGACCAGGCATGAACTCCATAGTTGCCGTCAGGCGCAACCCGATTGGCGTGGATTTATCTTTGGCGAGGGCGTGCAGTATGCGTTGAGCGCGCCCTCGATCCTGGATCATGTATTTTCCGGTGGCGAGCATGCGCGCCAGCGTAACCTGGGCGATCGGATCACCGGAGTCTGCCGCTTTCTCGAACAGTTCGGCCGCCAGTTCGGTTTCTTTAACAGCCATATTGGCATAGCCGAGTTGTAGCGCGGCCAGACCATTCTTGGGCTCCGCCTTGTGTGCTTTGCCGCAGACGTCGAGCGCCAAAAGTTTCTGTGCGTCGATTTTGCGAATTTCTTCTTCTGGAATCGGCGGTGCGGTGCCCTTGATCCAGGTGTGCAGACGCGCCACCTCTTCACGGCACTGCTCGGCCATGCCTTCGGCGGCGATAACTGGAGCAGACATTCCGGCGACGCCCAGGCCAATAATGGGGCCAATAATGGGGCCAATCATGAGGGCGATCGTGAGGCGCTTGAGCTTTGGTTGGACTTTGAGCATTGAGACGGCATTCCCATCAGAAAACAGTGCCGGGCACCATACAGCAGGATCGCGGCGCGTCGCCTAACGATTCTGCGATTTTCCGGATTTTAGACCCTTTTTCGGACCTCGCACGCGCGATAGAGGACGTAGAGACCGCTCAACCCCACGATCCTGGCTCCGCCAACAGTCCAACCGTCGGGCTAGTCCTCGAAAATCGAGAACCCGGCAACCCGTGCCAAGACAACCTGCGGCGCGCTTACTGGCCGTGGCCATATTCCCGGAATCGAAAAAAGCTGGTTAGATGCGGGATGTCTTAACCGCAAACCGGGTGACCGAAATGAGCCAAGCTCGCATACCAGCCATTTTCATGCGTGGCGGTTCCAGCAAGGGCGTGTTCTTCCATGATCGCGATCTACCGCCATTGGGCCCGGAACGCGATGCTCTGTTCCTCTCAGTTATTGGCAGCCCTGACCCTTATGGACGACAGCTGAATGGTATGGGCGGCGGTGTTTCCTCGCTGTCCAAGGCGGTTGCCATCGCGCCGCCGAGCCGGGATGACGCGGATCTGGATTATATTTTCGCGCAGGTCGCGGTCGGCCAGCCGGTGGTGGATTACTCCGCCAATTGCGGCAATCTTTCTTCGGCGGTTGGCCCGTTCGCGATCGATTACGGTGTGCTTGATGCGAATGGCGGTGATACCCATCTGGTCCGTATCCACAACACCAACACCTCGAAGATCATCCATGCCCATGTGCCGGTTGAGGGTGGTCGCCACAAGGTGATTGGTGATTTCACGATCCCGGGCGTTGCCGGGTCTGGTGCCCGCATCCGGCTTGATTTCGTTGACCCTGGAGGGGCTGCGACCGGGCGTCTGCTACCAACCGGAAATGTGACCGACACGATATCGCTTGGGTCCGATGGGGAATTTGAGGTTTCGATCGTTGACGCCAGCGCCGGCTGCGTCTTTGTGGCGGCTGAACGCCTGGGATTGACCGGAGCCGAGAGCGTTGCCGATCTGGAAGCGCGGGGCGATCTAATGGCCATGTTGGACCGTCTGCGTCGCGCCGCCGGTGTCACCATGGGATTGGCTGAGACGGCTGATGCGGTCCCGCCGGGCACCCCGAAGCTCGGGATCGTCGCACCGCCGCACCCGTATCTGACGCTCGCCAATGAAGAGGTCGTGGCCGATCGGGCGGACATCGCGGCGCGCATGCTTTCAATGGGCCAGATCCACCGGGTCTTGCCGCTGACCGGCGCGCTCTGTCTGGCGGTCGCCTGCCGGGTGCCGGGCACGATCTGCAATGCGTTGACCGGTGGCGGTGACGGCGATTTGCGCCTCGCCAACCCCTCGGGCGTTCTACCCGTCGATGCCTTGGTTGAAGTCGAGCAGGGTGGCCCGGTGGCCCGCTCAGTGACCGCCTATCGAACCGCCCGCGCCTTGATGGAAGGGCATGTTCTGGTGCCTGGGGCTTGATCTCATGAGCGCATGGCAAGCAGATCGTGACGCGGTAGGCCGGGCTTGCGTCTTAGTGCCCGCCGCGGATCGGGATGCCGTTTTCCGCCAGGGCTTCGGCGAGGGTGGCCTCGATCTCTCGGGCCTCGTGGCGCTTCATGGGATTGAGGTGGCGGAACAGCCTGGGCATCAAACATAGGCCCCGGTCTCGCACGTGACGGGACGCTTTATGTCCGGACTTATGGCGCTTAAAACGGGCTGTGGGTGAAAGAGCCGTCTCTCCGATATAGAGCTCGTATTTGGTGCCGTATTCCGGTGGCTCCAGCAACACCGCGTAGACCGAAGCCCGGCCCTTGCCCTTCGTCTCTGCCTCGAAGTCGAGAGCGATAGCGTGTGCGGTCTCAAGCCAGGGTATGGCGACCAGCCCCTGTTCTACCGCTGCCATTTCCAGGGCCAATAGATCCGGGCCTTTAACCTCGCGTCGGTGTTGTGCTTCGGCGACCGAGAAGGCGAAGGTCTCTCGGTCCTGGTCTTTCGTTGCGGCCTCGATTTGTCCTCGGAGTTCGCGGGTTGTCAGTTCGAAGAATGGTCGACCTGGGCGTTCAGTCATGGCTCTGACGACGTTCGGGCATGAGCAACACGATGCCGACCAATACTGCGGGCACTCCAATCGCTATATACGCGATGGCGTAGCCTCCAATGACATGGCCGAGACCGAACAACACCGGAAACAGGAGTTGGCCGGCCGAACCGAAGGCGAGCACGCCACCGGTCAATCGGCCGACTTCATTTATTGGTGCCAGGCGTGCGGTCTCGGACAACAACACGCCGTGCCAGGACAGAACCGACAGGCTGACAGCGGCGTTGACGGCGAGCACGGCCTGACGGCTCCAACTTTCGTCGAACGCTCCCATGGCGGCGGTTGATACCGCCATCATCATCGCCAGCCCGGCCAGTAGGTGTCGCGGTTTCACCAGAGTACTGCCAACCCAACCCCAGAAGATACGCGCCGGGATAGCGAGCAAGGTCGCCAGGCCCAAGGTCGACCCGGCCGTGGCCAGATCGTAGTTCAGGCTTTCATGCAGGTAGGTGATGGTGAAGTTGGTGAATAACGCCTGTATGCCAACAAACGTGAAAGCCCCCATGGCAAGCGCCCGCAACTCCCTTTCCGCCAGCACTTTGCGAAGCGTGCTGAGGAAGTCGCGCGGGTGAGGTCTGGCGCTTGGGTCTCGGTCCTGGTCGAACTCGGCGCGCAAGGGCTGCAACAGCACGGCAATCGCCACGCAGACTAGCGCCAACCCCAGAGCTGCGGCGCGCCAACCGTAAATGACCGCAAGCGGGGTCAGCACGATACCCGCGATGGCGATACCGGCAGGCACACCGGTTTGCTTGATCGAGAAAACCAGCGGTGCCCATTTCGCCGGTGCATAGCGCGCTAGAATTTGGCTGCTGGCTGGCGTCGCAACGGTCGAGCCGATGCTATTCAGGATTGCCGCCAAAGCCAGAGCCGGCGCCACCAACCAGGGATTGGCGAACCACGCTGCCACAGCCAGTCCGGCGGCCATCAATACGCACCCGATCTGGCTGGTTCTAAGCGCGCCCCAGCGCCGGATCACGCCACCGCATCCCATCATCACCGCGATGGCGACGGCGGCGTAGATCCAGGTGTAGACCAGGACGTACTCGGCCTCGAAATTCAACTCCTCGGCCAAGGCCGGAAACAGTGCCGGCAGCCCGACCTTCGCCGTGGTGGCGATAGTCTGCTGCACGAGCATGGCGGTAATGGCAACCAGGAGAATGGGCATCGGGACCGGGAACCGTTGGTTTCGACGATCATCCTAGAACGGAACGCCAGATTTCTGAATCGGCAATTCCTGCACGAGTGATCATCGATATTCGCCATTGCCATGCTCAAATCGGGCTGCGAGGGTAAAGCCGTGAGAGACACGCTACCCCTGTCGGGAGTTGATACGGCGATGACCAAGTTATTGAGCGGCGAGCAGGTTGAAATGATGGAGCGGGACGGCTACGTGGCGCCGATCTCGGTGTTTTCGGCCGAACAGGCTCGCGACTATCGCGCCAAACTTGAAGCTTACGAGGCAAGCGTTGCCGACCGACCCTCAAAAGAGGTTCTGTTCACCCTCTCGCGCTTCAAGCCGAACCTCTTGTTCACCTGGCTCGACGAGATCTGCCACAACGAGACCCTGTTGGACGCGATGGAGGATCTGATTGGCCCGGATCTGCTGATCTATTCCACCGCCTTCTTCACAAAGAATGCCCATGACGGCAACTACGTGCCCTGGCATCAGGACACCACCTATGCCGCATTCGAAGGTGGTCGTTATGCCCGCGCCTGGGTCGCCTTTACCGATAGCCATCCAGGCAACGGCTGTATGCGGGTAATCCCCGGCACGCATCATGAGCAACTGGATCACATGGAGGAGCCAGAGGACGAGCACAACATCCTGTTCCGCAAGGAACGCATCGCCGCGAACCTGAACGAAAGCTCGGCCGCCGACGTGATCCTCAAACCGGGTGAAATGTCGATCCATAACTATGGCGTGGTGCATGGCTCGCACCCCAACGACAGCGACGACCGGCGGATCGGCTTCGCCATCACCTTCGTGACCTCGGACACCAAACCGGGTGACCGTCTGGACACTGCCATGCTAGCGCGCGGCCGCGACATCGGTGGGTTCTGGGAGTTGGAGGAGAGGCCGAAGGCTGACCTGGATGACAATGCCCGCGCGGCTCACGCCAGAGCAATGAAACTCCGCAGCAACCATTTCTATCCGGGCGAAGCGGCTGCGGAGTAGGCCTGATGAACCAACACCCCATCCGCCCCGTCACCGACGAGGAAGTGCAAACCTACTGCGATGACGGTGTGGTTTTGCTCAAAGGCTTGTTCGATCCGGAATGGATCGCGTTCATGCAGGGGGCGGCCGAACGCAGCTTGGCAGATCCAGGTGAGTTGAACTTCGAGCTTGCTAATGAACGCAAAGACCCGGGGCGGTTCTTCTTCGAGACTTTCAGCTGGCTGACCAACGAGGATTGCAAACGCTTTGTCTTTAGCTCGCCAGCCGCCGAGATCGCCGGCCGCGTGATGGGCTCGTCCAAGATCAATATTTTCTTCGATCAATGGCTGATCAAGGAACCGGGCACGCCAACCAAAACACCCTGGCATCATGATGTGACGTTCTGGCCGGTGGCCGGGTCGCAGATCTCGACCCTGTGGTTGGCGCTTGATCCCGTGACGGCGGAAACCGGTGCTGTCGAGTATGTTCGCGGCTCGCACCTCTGGGGGCAACGCTTCAAGGCTGAGAGTTTCACCGGGCAGAGCCATTACAAAGAAGAACTGCCGCCGGTGCCGGACATCGATGCCATGCGGGATGAGTTTGAGTTTGTGCAATACGAACTGGAGCCGGGAGACTGCACGGTACATAACGGGATGACGGTCCACGGCGCGCCTGGCAACAGCTCACCCACCACCCGCCGGCGGGCCAGTGTCACCCGCTGGGCTGGCGATGACGCGGTCTACCACCCGCGCCCGAATATTCAGAAGATTCCCCGTGACCCAGGGATTCCCGCCGGCGCACCGTTAGATTGCGATCTCTGGCCGAAAGTTTGGGA
>JABIRP010000311.1 GCA_018699735.1 Rhodospirillaceae bacterium
CCCATCATCTTGGAGACGGTCGCCAACACACGATTGGCGAGGTAGGGACGATCGCGCATCTTGTGATGAAGTCGAGCAACATCGCCCCGATCAATCTCCCGCAAGATCCGCTGGCCAATCGCTGGCAAGATGAACTTGTTTATCTGCCATCGAACGTTCTTTGCGCTGCTGGTCTTAAGCCGGACGTCGACATGTGCGGCAAGGAATTCAGGTGCTATGTCCACCAGTGTGACACCTTGCTTGGCCTCACGCCGCGCTACCGCCGGATCTCCTCCGGCAGCAATCTCCCCCCGCAGTCGCTCGGCCTCTATTCGCGCCTGATGGGCCGTCAGATCTGGAAATTTGCCAATCGTTACCCGGCGGGTGCGGCGACCGGCCCGGTAGTCCAGAACGAAGACTTTCCGGCCGGTCGGCGTGACCTTCAGACCAAAGCCCGTAATCGCATCGTCATAGATGAAGCGATCCTTGGCCGCCGGTTTCGAGTTATCGACCACCGTCTTTGTCAGTTTCGCCATCAAATTCTCCGGCGCGCACGGTCGTGCACTATATCGGTTCGCCCTCGTCGGCGCGGGTCCCCTTTGGGGGCGGGGCGGGGGGGCCTATTCGTCAGGCTAGTAGGCGTATAGTAGTCAATCTAGAGGAGATTGTATACAACGTCCGGAAAGGTCAGACCTATAATCTATTGATTTATAGGAATTATAGAAGCTGGAGGAAACGTGATAAATTTAATACCGTGAGACTTTTAATCAGACGGTCACAGGTTCGATCCCTGTCGCGCTCACCATATATATCAATGACTTAGAGATAGCACTCTAGGATATTGATTTTGGTGGCAACCACATAGAAACCACGCCAAATAGCACCCCATAGGGCACAATGGGCGTGGTTGCTATGTTGCGATTGCGCCCGACGCTGTTCGTAGGAAGCACAACTCGGCCTGACCGTATTCAAAATTTTTGATTGTTGAACGCTCTGGTACGTTGAGCTGTTGCTCGGCTCGCAGGCGCGGTGCAGCGTCTTTGTCATATATCAGGTCTGCAATTGCTCGAAGAGCCGCGCTACGGCTTCCGCGCCCGGATCAATATTGCCCTGAAGGCGAACGGCGCTGATATAGGCTGCCCGACCGGCATTCGCCTTGGTGAGCGTGGCCGTGTAATCCGCCCCCCTTCGTGCGGCGGCTGCCGCAGCCCCTATCCCCTTATCGAGGACGTTCAGTGCGGGTTGCAGGGCGTCGATCATCGTGCGGTCGCCTAGGCGAGCCCCACCGATCTCTTGCATCCGTTGTAGCCCTGCTTTGAGAGCGTCTTGCAGGAGCAGGCCGCTGGACGCGCCATCCCCGGCCGCCGCGAAGAAAATCGCCAGCAGCGCCCCTGACGAGCCCCCCATTGTCTGGCTCAACTCTTGCCCGATCGCGCGGAACAACAGTGCGTGATCGGCCAACGGTAGACTGTCAATCGATACGATCAGAGCCCGTCCAGCGCTGGCGAGAGTAGAGCCGGTGTCCCCGTCCCCGGATATCGCATCCAATGCGTTGAGATCACCCTCTGCCGCGATCAGGATCTTGCAGCACTTGCGCAGGAGTTCCGCAGTTTCCGCGTGCTCCGACGAAAGCGATTTGATCGGTGTCAGTCTGTCCGACAGCTGCAGGGTCTCAATCGGCCCCAGTGTCTTAGCACCGGGCCAGGCCGTCATTGGGCAGGGTTGTGCGAGAAGCTGTTCGTCAACCTCGCCAAGCGGGCAGATCGAGACAGAGAAACCCCGCATGTCCAGCGATGACATCATTGTTGCCGGGCCCACGAGGAGCTTGATCCTGCCGCCGATTTCGGAGACCGCCAGCTCATTCGACAATACTGACATCTCCAGTGCCGAGGTTCCGCCGAGATTGTTCAGGATTGCTGCATACGGCATGTCGCTCATGCACGGCGCAAGACGCCCGGCGATCGTCTGCATGGCTTGGGCGGCGCTTTCGAAGGCGATCTGCTCGATACCAGCCTCCCCGTGAATACCTAAACCGAGTTCAGCCTTTCCTTCGGGGATCCTGTGCTCCTTGGGCGAGCCCGGCACAGTGCAGGTGTCAAGAGACATGCCCAGGCTCATGGTTCCCTCAATCACCCGATTGGCGGCAGCTGTGACTGAGGCCAGGTCGCCACCGTTCTCGGCCAGACCGCCCGCAATCTTGTGGACGAACAGGGTGCCCGCCACCCCGCGCGGTTGCGGCAAGTCGGGCAAGGCGATGTCATCATCGACGATGACCATGTTCACGGACAGACCAAAGGCGCGAGCACGTTCTGCCGCCAGCCCAAAATTGAGCCGGTCGCCGGTATAGTTCTTTACGATCAATAGGCAGCCGGCAGCCCCAGTCACGGCCAAAATTCCGGCCAACACTGCATCAACGGAGGGCGAGGCGAAGACGTCTCCGCACACTGCCGCCGTAAGCATGCCTGGCCCGACAAAACCCGCATGCGCCGGTTCGTGGCCGGAACCGCCTCCCGAGACAAGCGCGACCTTCGACTTGTCCCAGTCGGCGCGCGCCACGACACGGATGTACGGATATCCGTCCAGGCGGACCAAATCACCACCGGATGCTCGGATCGCACCATCGATCGCGTCGGTCACGATGTCTTCTTTCCTGTTCATGAATTGCGTCATGTCTTACTCCTTCAGATCGCCCCCTGGGCGATGACGTCACGCATTCAGGATGAAAGTACTCAACCGTCGCAAGATTGGGGTCACATACTTCTGGTCAGCTTTGGTCTAATGGTTGTTTCACCGCGCCTCAATCTCCAAAACCTTTGCCACCGCCGGGCGTTCAGTCATAAGGCGTTGATGCTCTGCCACCTTGGGTAAGGATTCTATGTCGACGGAGTCGCGCACCGCCCACCGGGTGACGGTGAACAGATATGGGTCCGCCACCGTATAGGCGTCGCCCATCACCCATGGACCTTTGACCAAGGTGTCCTCGATGAGCCGGAAACACGCGGTCATTGTCTCCGGGACCTTGCGTTGCATGGCCTCGATTGCGCTCTCGTCGTCTACCCAGCGATGGCCTCGACCGCGATGTGCGTGGGCCACATGGACCGTTGAGCAGAGGTAGCTGTTGAAGGACTGAAGCTGGGCGAAGGCGAAGGGATTGTCGAGCGGAGCCAAGGTCGCATCGGGATGGCTTTGAGCTAGGTACGCGAGGATCGCGGGCGTCTCCGTCAAGGAGCCGTGTGGCGTGATCAGCGTGGGAATACGGGCTTTGGGATTAAGCGAGAGATACTCATCTGACTGTTGCTCCGTCGTGCTGAAGTCTACACGACGTCGCTCGAAGTCGGCTCCGATCTCTTCCAGCGTGATATGGGAAGCTAAGGAGCAAGCTCCTGGAGCGTAGTAGAGCGTGTACATTTTCATCGTCTCCCTCGATTGTCTGATATCGTCATTTCACTCTCGCCTTTCACTATGCCTTCGCCGTCATGAAGGTGTGATACGCGTAGACGTCATGTGTTTCGATCTTGGTAAACCCAGCACCCTCCAATTGTTCCTGCATGCGCGACACTGGGACACGGCGGCCGACCGCAGGACTTTTTCCGTTATCCGCATCCGCCCAGTCGATTATGGCGACGACGCCACCGGGTTTTAGCAGGCGTTTGCATTCGATCATGAGGGGGGCGGGGTCGTCCAATTCGTGATGAAGTTGGCCCATGACAATAATGTCGGCGCTGTCATCGGGGAGATCGACGACGTTTGGAGTCATTAGCAGCGCTTCGAGATTGTCGTGGTCGCGTTCGGCGGC
>JABIRP010000040.1 GCA_018699735.1 Rhodospirillaceae bacterium
ACCCCTATCCGCCGGGCACTTATGGATTGCGTCAAATCCCAAACGTTAATGGCGGTGTCGTTGCTTTGGACCCGCATACCGGCCGTGTCTTGGCAATGACCGGCGGGTGGGACCACGAGCAGAGCGAGTTCAATCGCGCCGATCAAGCCCGTCGCCAACCGGGGTCTGCCTTTAAGCCATTTGTTTATCTGGCGGCCCTCGACAATGGTTTTACGCCCGCCACCCGGATCCTTGATGCACCCTTCGTCATGGACCAGGGCCCTGGTTTACCGAAATGGAAGCCAGCCAATTACAGCAAGAAATTTTACGGCCCCTCGCCGATGCGCCTTGGCATCGAGAAGTCGCGTAACCTGATGACGGTGCGTCTGGCGAAGACGATCGGCATGGCCAAGGTTGCCGAATATGCGGAACGCTTTGGAATTGTCGACCGGATGCCGCACCAACTCTCCATGGCGCTCGGCGCGGGTGAGACGACCTTGATGCGGATGGCGACGGCGTATTCGATGTTGGTCAACGGCGGCCGCAAGATTTCTCCGACATTGATCGACCGGATACAGGATCGCACCGGGCGCACTGTGCAGCGCCACGATGAACGGGATTGTTTGGGCTGCCGGGTTATGGCTTGGGAAGAGCGTGCGGTTCCGCGGGTGCCGGATACGCGCGAGCGGGTGGCCGACCCTGCCTCCGCCTATCAGATGGTCTCGATGCTGGAAGGCGTGGTTCAACGCGGCACAGGCCGTCGGATCCGCGCCGTCGGCAAGCCGCTCGCCGGCAAGACCGGGACTACAAACGACAATCAGGATGCGTGGTTTGTCGGTTTCTCACCGGACCTCGCGGTCGGGGTCTATGTCGGGTTCGATAAACCGCAACCGCTCGGGCCCTATGACACCGCGTCCAATGTGGCGGCACCAATCTTCAAGTTATTTATGGCTGCTGCATTGGCGGGCGATCCGGCAATTCCTTTCCGCACTCCGCCGGGCGTGCGCCATGTCCGCATCAACGTTGAAACCGGAGCGCTCGCGGCAGCCGGTGATGAGCGGATTATCGTCGAGGCGTTCAAGCCGGGGACCGAGCCGACGGGTGCCAGCGAGATTGTTGACGGCGGGTATACCGGCGGTTGGACGACGGGAGAGGATGCGTCATCTGTTGCTACCGGTGGCACCCGGATTTATTAAGAACCACACGATCCATCGAACCTATCCAAGCGGAGAAAGTATATGCGCGCCGAGATTGTCGCCACGGCCGAGGAAATCAAGCAGTCGATCGAACTGCTGAGGAGGCATCTTTGACTGGGATGAGGCCAATAGACGGTTTGACGAACTGACGTCGCTTGTCGGCGACCCCAAGCTTTGGGACGATCCCCAGCGCGCCCAGAACCTAACGCGGGAGCGCACGCATCTAGAAAAAAGCATCCAGGATTTGGGCGAGTTGACCCGTGAAGTCGAGGACTCCCTCGAGTTAATCGAGCTCGGTGAAGCCGAGGGTGATGAGAGCGTGGTCAAGGAGGCTGAAACGGCGCTGATGGCCTTGAAAGAAGTTTGTGCCAAGCGTGAATTGGAAAGCTTGCTCTCGGGCGAAGCGGATGCGAACGACTGCTATCTGGAGATCCACGCCGGTGCCGGCGGGACCGAGGCGCAGGATTGGGCACAGATGCTCTTGCGGATGTATACCCGCTGGTCCGATGCGCATGGCTATAAGGTCGATTGGATCGAGGAAAGCGCCGGTGATGAAGCTGGTCTGAAGTCGGCGACGATTAAGGTCAATGGCCACAACGCTTATGGCTGGCTGAAGACCGAAAGTGGCGTCCATCGCCTGGTTCGGATCTCGCCATTTGACAGCGCGGCACGTCGGCATACGAGCTTTTCCAGTATTTGGGTTTATCCGGTGATCGACGACACGATCGAGATCGAAATTGATCCGAGCGATTTGCGCGTGGATACCTACCGCGCGTCTGGTGCCGGCGGTCAGCACGTCAATAAAACCGACTCTGCCATCCGCCTCACCCACCTGCCGACCGGTGTCGTCGTTCAATGCCAGAATGATCGATCTCAGCACCGCAACCGGGCAACGGCCATGGATATGCTGAAAGCCCGTCTGTTTGAGTTGGAAATGCGCAAGCGCGAGGACGAGGCGAATGCCTTGGAAGCAACCAAATCGGATATCGGCTGGGGTCACCAGATCCGTTCTTACGTGCTGCAGCCCTATCAAATGATCAAAGATCTGCGTACCGGGACCGAGAGTTCCAACACGCAAGCGGTGCTTGATGGAGATATCGACGCGTTCCTCGAAGCGTCACTCGCCAGTAAGATCGCGGGTAGCGGCGAAACCGCCGGGGCGGATTGACGTCGAAGACTGTCTGATAGCGGGCGCCGGTTGGAGCTGATTCGTGAAACTGCAAGAATCGAAATTCGAATTCCATCGAACGAACTCTGGTTCGAAGGAGAGCGACCCGTTTCGGATTTTCGCATTTCCTTTGGCGCGTGCGTTGGGCGACTTTGCCGTCGAGAATGTCGTCATGTCTTCGATCAAGTCGTCATTCAAGCACGCTGAGCTGTACGTATACTGCAGGATGGATGCCTTCCATAAGGACCTTATCACCAACTCCAACGGGTTTATTGATAAGCTGTTTGTATTCAAAAATAAGGAAAGTGTATTTCCTGCTGAATTATTTGACATTTATTCGGGGCGCCCTGTTCAGATAGCGGACAAAGAATTTTACAAACGCGGAATGGCACATCCAAACCTGGTTCTGACACCATCCATGATGGGCATGGAGGCGCTGATTGGTTTGCCCAATATTGCTGGGTTGCATTTTCCGGAGGATCAGATTGAAGGCCAAGCGGAGCAGTTGGTTCAACTTGGCCTCGATCCTGACCGGTGGTTTTGTACGCTGCATTATCGCGAATCCGATTACGAATTGCGGGCGCCTAGCAAACTACGGGACTGCGACCCGCAGCAGTTTCTTGAAATTCGCGATTATTTGATCGACGCGCTTGGTGCCCAAGTCGTCCGGCTTGGGCATGAGACGATGTCCGAGTTCCCTGCACGCGACGGGTTTGTCGATCTGGCCCGGGTCCCAGACTCATTTACCACCCAGGTCTTTGCGCTGACACGGTCCAGGTTTCTGTTTGCTGGGCCATCGGGGGTCTCTCAGCTTGGGTGTGCCTACCAAGTTCCGACAGCGATCGTGAACGGTGTGAACGATACTGGTGCGTGGCGAGACAAAGACGTGATGCTTTTGCAGAGGCTCTACGATCCGGCCGGCCAAAGGATCTCGATCAAAGAGGCGCTGCCTACCGGCATGTTGGCCGATCCTGTGTTAAAGGCGATGGTAGAAAACGGCGATCTCACGATGTCCCCAAACACGTTGGCTGAACTGCGGCGGGTCGCCGGGATCATGTTGGAAAATACTGCCGGATGCGACGGATGGCGACGTCCGGTGCCGGTGCGGTTTGATACGTTTCCGGATGAACTTGGATTTCCATTATCCAATAAACTCAACCCGACTGATGCGCTTACAACCTTCGTCGAGTTCCTGGACTGATGCGACCGAAGCACCTGTACTTGTTGGTGGAAGAAGAAACCAGGGAGTTGCTATCGCGTCTGTGCCTCGCGCGGGAGGCGATCAACCGTGGCCATCACGTAGTTCTTGGTCGCCAATGGTGGTTTTTCGAGAACTTCGACCGCCTTCCACCTGGGGTCGCATTGTTCAAAGGAAACAATCGAATTCAGGCAAGCCAGATGGCTGTCGCCAAGCGCCATGGTCATCTTATTGCTTCGATTGAGGAGGAGGCGCTTGTTCTGGCGGACGCAGATGAGATCCGACGGCTGTATGAGCCGGCCATCGAGCACTTGTGTGATGTCATTTTCGCACAAGGAAAATTCCAAGCGGATTGCCTTGGCGAACTGTTTACTCAAGCCAGCCATAAGGTAATTGCATCCGGCAACCCCAGGCTCGACCTGTTGCGTCATCCCGAACTGCGGGCGCTGGCTTTGAGAGCCGAGCCTGGAACAGATGGCGGCATCCCTTTGGAAGGTGCGCGCTATGTCTTAGTGAACACGAACATGTCGGCGATCAATCCATCGGTCGCGGATACATTGCGGGTTTTTGAGCGATGCGAAATCGCCGGTTTGCTGGATGGCCGACACCAGAGAGATGTCGACGAGTTTGACGAGTGGTGTGCTTGGGAAACTGAGAATCTGGTCAATCTCGTGCGCTTCATAGATGCCTACAAGCAGAGCCGCGGTGACGTCCCGATCGTAGTTCGCCCACATCCCTCGGAGAATGCCGAGTTTTGGTCTGACCTGTATGACGCTGACGAGCAGGTTTCAGTCATTCAGGACGGCAATCATCTGACCTGGATTGAGGGTGCCGCTTGTGTTGTGCATACGAGTTGCACGACTGGTTTGGAAGCCTACGTCATGGGCAAGCCAGTTGTGACGATCAAGACTGCCGTCCCGCATTGGGATGCCCGGTTCGTATCAAACGCCGTGAGCCAGGTAGCGGATGGGCCTGAGCAGGCTGTCGATATGGTTCTGGCTGCAGTTTCCAGTTCCGAAGCAACCGTGGGAAGCCCGGCTGACGCTAACCTAGTCTTCAACCGCTATTTCCGGTCTCAGGCGGACTCTCCCAATGCCCAGCCTAATGCCCGGCTCATTATCGAAGCCCTGGAGCAAGCCGCTCGTGGCCGTTTTGAGGAAAGCGCCCCGCTCGCTCTGACCGAGACCCAGTTCAGAGACGCCCATGTAACGGATCTACAAAAAGGTAAAGTCGGTTTCGATGCGGCCGACATAGACCGCAGCATGGCTGAAGTTACACGCGCCTTGGGCGGAGATAACGATGTCACCTGGAGTGTGGCCACATTGGCCGAGACCGTCTGCTCTATAACTCCGAGTGAAAGCAAAGAGGGAGGATTGGGCACATGACAAAGCCTAAGAAGACCGTCTCCTCCTTGGTCCGCACTAAGCGCCAAGCGGCTGAGCTTGTATCGGCCGCTCGAGCGCGCGAGGGTGTCGGTCAGGGTCGCGAAGCAGCCCGAATGGGGCGAAAGGCGGTCCTGTTGGATCCTTGCTTGACGGAAGGTTACCGACAAATTGGGTTGTACTTGTTCAACAGTCAAAGGCCCGTTCCAGCGACCGGCTATCTTCGCCGTATCCTTTTGATCGATCCGGGCGATCGGGCAAACTTTGATGTCTTCATGCGCGGTTTAGTATTATTGAACGACTTCGAGGAAATGGCACGGCAGGCACGTACAGTCGTGGAGCGTGAACCGGACCGCGCCGATGCGCGGTATTGGCTCGGGCGGGCGTTGCACAAGCTAGGTTCGCTCGAAAACGCCCGTGACCATTTGAACGCGGCCCTGCGTGCTGACCGGGCCCTCGCTCGGGATATCAGGTTCGTTGGATATACGATTACCACGGCAGCTTTGGCGGAAATTTTGCCGGGTCGATGATGGTTGGGAGGCCTTGATGTCTGTTGCATATACGGTTGAGCGTATTGGTCCCAGGCCGTCGGTCGGCGAGAAAGCCCGTCGGGACTTCGATCGCGCCCCGGTAACGCCTTGGCTAAAGCGCCGCCAGGAAGAAGACATTGCATCCCGTCTTGCCGAATTGGTTGAGCGTCTCGCGCTATGCGGCCTCGATATGGGATCGCTCAATGCATTGAGCGCCGTCACTGAGTTCGAAGCGACCTACGCCGCACGGCCAACCCTCGACAACGAAGGCGGCATGATGCGCTACAACGCGTTCTGGCTGTTTGCATTGGTGCGAATGCTGCGTCCCTCGTTGATCATCGAAAGCGGTACTTGGAAGGGGTTGTCGTCGTGGTTGATGGCCGAAGCCGGATCGGGGAGTGGGGCGAGACTGGTCAGTTTCGATATCGCGGAACACCCCGAGCGCATCGAAAATGACCGGGTCGAGTATCGGCTCGGCGATTGGAGCGAAGACCCGGAATTCCGCGATCTACCGCCGGATGCATTGGTGGTGTTGGACGACCATATCCCCCACTTGAGGCGGCTGGGAGAGGTTCACGCGCGCGGAGGGCGATTGGCATTTGTGGACGACGATTATCCGGCGACGGCACTGCATGCCACCGGTTCGCCCCCGGTGCCGACGGTCGCCATGTTGACCGACGAACGGCTTACAGGAGATTTCGAGTGCGCCTGGCGGCGTGACGGCAAGCTCTATCGACACCTGAGTACGGAGGCCGATCGCTCGGCCGGCCGAGGCCTGATTGCCTGGAGTGAACCGATGCCGGACCTGACCCGCACCGGCTACCTGGCACAGCAAGGGCCGGCGACTTTGGTCGGGTTGCGCGGGTGATGGGGAGAGTGATCTTAACGCCCGCCAGCGTAGCCGATATCCTTCAGCGCCACCTCGATCTCGTCTAATATTACCGGGTCGTCGATGGTGGCCGGCATCGTGTAGTCCTGGCTGTCGGCGATCTTTTTCATGGTGCCGCGCAGGATCTTGCCGGAGCGCGTCTTAGGCAACCGGGCGACCACGGTTGCCTGCTTGAACGCCGCCACCGGGCCGATCCGGTCCCGCACCATTTGGACCACGTCGCGTACGATATCGTCATCGCCTCGCGAGACCCCCGCCTTCAGCACCAGGAACCCGAGCGGCACCTCGCCCTTCAGCTGATCGGCGACGCCCAGTACGGCGCATTCCGCTACGTCCGGGTGCGAGGCCAATACCTCCTCCATGCCGCCGGTCGAAAGCCGATGGCCGGCGACGTTGATGATGTCGTCGGTGCGGGACATGATCGAGATATAGCCATCCTCGTCATAAAACCCTGCGTCGCCGGTCTGGTAATAGCCTGGATACTCCGAGAGATAGCTCTCAACAAATCGGTCGTCGTTCTGCCAGAGCGTCGGCAGGGTGCCTGGCGGCATTGGCATCTTGATCGAGATCGCGCCGATATCGCCCTGCGCCACCTCGTTGCAGTTCTCATCCAGCACCCGCACGTCGTAGCCGGGCACCGGCTTGGTTGGCGAGCCGGGCTTGATCGGCAGCGGTTCGACACCCAACATGTTCGAGGCGATCGGCCAACCGCTTTCGGTCTGCCACCAGTGATCGACCACTGGCACTCCGAGCTTGTCCTCTGACCAGTGGATCGTGTCGGGGTCGCAGCGCTCACCGGCCAGGAACAGCGAGCGAAACTTCGACATGTCGTAGGGCTTGACCAGCAGGCCGTCCGGGTCTTCACGCTTGATTGCGCGGATCGCTGTCGGCGCGGTGAACATGCTGACCACGTTATGGTCGGCGATCACACGCCAGAAGGCGCCGGCATCGGGGGTGCCGACCGGCTTGCCCTCGTAAAGCACGGTGGTACAACCATGGAAGAGCGGCGCATAGATGATGTAGGAATGCCCGACGACCCAGCCGATATCGGAGGCGGCCCAATAGGCCTCACCCGGCTTTACGTCATAGATGTTCGACATGGACCATTTGAGCGCCACGATATGGCCGCCGGTGGCGCGCACCACGCCCTTCGGCACTCCGGTGGTGCCTGAGGTGTAGAGGATGTAGCACGGGTCGGTCGCCTCAACCTCGACGCAATCGGCGGGCTCGACACCGGTGTGTGCCGCGTCCCATTCGATGTCGCGCCCCGAAACCAGCGGCGCCTCGCACATCTCGCGTTGCAGGATGATGCAATGCGCCGGCTTGTGCTCGGAGAGATCAATGGCGCCATCGAGCAGCGGTTTGTATTCGACCACCCGACCCGGTTCGATGCCGCAGGAGGCAGAGATGATCATTTTCGGCTTGGCGTCGTCGATCCGCTTGGCCAGTTCGTTCGCTGCGAAACCGCCGAAGACGACCGAATGCACGGCCCCGGTACGGGCGCAGGCGAGCATGGCAACGATCGCCTCTGGCACCATTGGCATATAGACGATCACCCGGTCGCCGTATCCGACGCCGTATTTCTTCAGCACGCCAGCGAGACGAGAGATACTGTCCTGCAATTCGGCATAGGTAAAAGTTTTCACCGTATCGGTGACCGGGCTGTCGTAGATCAGCGCCGCCTGGTTCGCCCGCCCGCTCTCGACGTGACGGTCGATGGCGTTGTAGCAGGTATTGGTGCGTCCGCCCGGGTACCAGCGGTAGAACGGCGGGTTGCTGTCGTCGAGCACCTTGTCCCAACGCTTGTACCAGTGAATGTCCTCGGCTGCTTCGGCCCAGAAGCCTTTCGGGTCTTCCAAGGACCGGCGATGCAGATCGTCGTGCGCGCCCATGCGGTGAACTCCCTTGCGGTGGCGGGCTTCGCTGCCCGCTCGGGTTCTGTGTTGGGCGAAAGTCTGAAAGGAAGCGCGCGGGGTTGCAAGAGGGAAGAGGCGGCGGCGGTGACTCTGGCCTTCCTTGCCTTTAGGCGGTGCGGTGGCCGAGCTCAGTTTGGGCGGAAGGAGCGCCTGTAGTTCACGGATGCTTCCTGGTCGACTAACATTGACACCACGCCCGCGGACAATCTGGGGAATTTCGGTGAATTACATAGACGATGCGAACCTCGAGGCACGCGACGACGTCGTGATACAGGGGATCGTTACGGCGTGGTTGAGAGCCTTCGGGCAAGCCCTCGCGAGCGGTGACGAGAAGGCAGTGACGTCCCTGCTTGAGGACGAGAGCAACTGGCGTGACGTTTTGGCCTTCACCTGGCATCTGACGCCGCTCGTCGGTGCGAAAGAAATTGCCGAAGCCCTCGTTGCCCGCCAGCCGACCGTCGAGGCGCAAGGATTCGAGATCAGTGCCGCCCGCACGCCGCCGCGCCGCGTCAAGCGCCTGGGGCGTGACTGCATCGAAGCCATCTATCGCTTCGAGACCAAGGTTGGAGAATGCGAAGGCGTGCTTCGACTGGTGCCGGCATCAGAGGGCGAAGAGGCCTACAAGGCCTGGGTCATTTCCACTTCGCTTGAGGAACTCACCGGCTTTGAGGAGAGGATCGGCACCAGACGCCCGAGCGGAGCTGCCTATTCTCGAAATTTCGGTGGCGACAATTGGGAGGATGTTCGACGCAAGGCCCAAGCCTACGAGGATCGCGACCCGACGGTTCTGGTCGTCGGTGGCGCCCAGGCAGGCCTCTCGATCGCCGCACGCCTCAATCAGGTTGGCGTCGATACGCTTGTCGTCGAGAAATGGCCGCGCATCGGCGACAGCTGGCGCAAGCGCTACCACTCGCTGGCACTGCACAATGCCATCCGGGTCAACCACTTGCCCTATATGCCCTTCCCCGAAACATGGCCGAACTATATCCCGAAGGACATGCTCGGCCTTTGGTTTGAGATCTATGCCCAGGCGATGGAGATCAACCATTGGACCAATACCGAGTTTACCGATGGGGTTTGGGACGCGGCATCAAAGTGTTGGGTTGCGACGCTGAAATGCGCGGGCGGCACCGATCGTGTCATTCGCCCGCGCCACATCGTCTTCGCCAACGGGGTCAGCAGCTACCCATTGCGCCCGGAGATCCCCGGCCTCGACGGCTTCCAGGGCGAGGTGTTGCACTCCGAGGGCTTTGACAGCGGCGCACCTTATGCTGGCAAACGCGCGATCATCATCGGCACCGGCTCAAGCGCTAACGATATCGCGCTCGACCTGCATAGCTTCGGTTGTCACACGACCATGGTTCAGCGCGGCTCCACCACTGTCGTCTCGATCGTACCGTCGGCCCAGCTCAACTATGCGCTCTACGACGAAGGCCCGCCAATTGACGATTGCGACCTGATCGCTTCGGCCCCGACGCCGGCAATGATCATCAAAGCCTACCAGCTTGTCGTTCAGCGCATGATGGAACTGGATCGGGAGATGATCGACGGGCTCAAGAGCATCGGTTTCAAGTTCGACATCGGTGAGGACGACACCGGACATCAGATGAAGTACCGCCGCCGTGGCGGTGGTTACAACCTGGATGCCGGTAGCTCCGAATTGATGATCAAGGGCGAGATTGCCCTTCTGCCAAACGAGCGCATCGAGCGTTATTGCCCTGAGGGCGCGCTTTTGAAGGATGGTACGGTCGTGCCAGCGGACGTCATCGTGCTTGCCACCGGCTACTACCCACAGGGCGAGCTTGTGCGCCGGGCCCTTGGCGCGGAGATGGCCGAGCGCATCGGCCCGGTTTGGGGTGAGGACAGCGACGGCGAGCTCGCCAACATGTTTAAGCGCACGCCGCAGCAGGGTGTCTGGTTCATCGCCGGCAGCCTCACCCAGGCGCGCATCTATTCCAAGTACATGGCCCTGCAGATAAAGGCCATCGAGGAAGGTCTGGTCGACACTGATCCCTTTGCCTGAGTGTCGGCACATAAACCCGCCGTGCTCTCCTCTGGCCCCACTCCGGTCCTGAATTTTGACTCCAAACTCTTCGATTCGTTGTCCTGCGTATCGACACAACGCCCGCGTTCGTCTCACGGGTGCGAATCGGCGGATCTGCTCTACTGCCGGCTCAGCAACAGTTAAGGATCACTGCTGGCGACGGTTTGGCGCGGACCCTATAGAAAATTCGACACTCGGACCGCTCTCCCGTATGATTCTCCAATGGTTGAACGCGATGCCCGTCAAGCTAGCTTGATGCAGGTCCTTTCAGAACATATGTCCGCAGGCGATGCGGAAGCCCTTGTCGTCAGTGCGACCAGGCCGGAAGATATTTTGGTCCGAAAGATGGCAGAACTCGCCTGGAGCAGCTTGCCGGCAGAGGCCAAATCAGCACTCGGCGACAGCTTGGACGCTTTCCTGGCTGACCCCGATGGTTACGTCGAGCGCATGGCCCGCGCCAAACCGACAAAATCCGAAATCCGCTGGGGGTGATGGCCGGGGTTGATGGTCCTGGTGTGATGGGGCCGTCCGAACCCGTCCCGACACACCCCTGCCGCTTCCCAGTTTGGCGCAACCAACACCGGGATCTCGATCAGTAGGAACCGCCGCCGCGAGATCCCGGATCTCCGCTACGCTGCGTCCGGGAAACGGCAAGAGGGTAAGGTAATTGCATAGGCTGTCCGCATACCCCGGGATCCGTTGGGGCGTTAGTTGGGGGGGCATCCTTCGAGTTGTCCCTCCCCAAATTGAGGACGATCAGTTTTTCCAGTACGTGGTCTTGTGAATGATCTGTTGGTCGCGGAACGTCAAAACGTCGATGATCAGCCTATCCGAGATCCCACCGGTTTTGAGTGTCTCTCGTCGGCGCTGCTCGCAATAGGCTTTATCTCCGGCGATGCGCGTGTCGGTGGGTTCGTAATGTAGGTGTTCGACTTTGCCGAATGCTTTTATGAAGACCTCACGAATTGCCGGTTTGCCTTCAAAGCGCTCACCACAAAGATCAGTCCCCGCCGCAAGATCGAATATCGCGTCCTCGGCAAAAAACGCCAGAACGCCCTCAACATCTTGCGCGTTATAGGCAGCGAACATTCTCTCGAAATCGTCCGGCGTGATCATTTTGCACTCCTCCACTCGTGACCTTCCAATCGTTGAAATCCCAAGGTGCCCAACCAGCGAAGTCGGAAATCTGCTGGGTATGTCCGCTGGGGATAATGGCCAAGGCAGAGTGGCGCCGCTTAAGCTCCCGACGTCGCTCTCATACGGCTTCCCGGATTGGCAACCAACACTGGGATCTCGATCCGGAGGGGCCGTCGCTGCGAGACCCCGGATCTCCGCTACGCTTCGTCCGGGAAACGGCTAGAGGCTGGGGTCATTGCATGGGGCTGTCCGCATAACGTCTCCTGTTAGCGTCAATCGAATTCCCGATGTCGCCCGAACACCCAACCCGCGTCATCCTGAGGCGCCCGACCGTCGGGAGGGCCTCGAAGGACGCACGCCGTCACCAATGTGCGTCCTTCGAGGTTCGCGCCGCTCGCACCTCAAGATGACGGAAGCGGTGGAATGGAGCTTTCACCCCCGCCCGTACAACCCGTCCAGCCGCTCCCAATAGACCTCGCGCACCTTATGCCGGCGCACTTTCAGTGTCGGCGTCATCATGGCGTTGTCGGTGGTGAAGGGTTCTTCGGCTACGACGAACCGGCGGACCTTCTCGATCTGGTTGATCTTGTTATTAGCGCGTTCTAGAGCCATTCCAACCGCCTTGCAGAAGTCTTCGTCGACCGAGAGCGTCGTCAGGTCCGCCTCGCGACCGTTTTCCTCGGCCCATTGCTTGATGAAGTCCGGGTCCGGCACCAGTACGCCGACGAGATAGGGGCGCTTGTCGCCATAGACCATGGCTTGGACGATCTGCGGCTCAACCGTCAGCACGCCTTCGACCCGGGCGGGGGCGATGTTGTCGCCGCCGGAATTGACGATGATGTCCTTCTTGCGATCTGTGATACGCAGCAAGCCATCGTCCTCGATGACGCCGATATCGCCGGTGTGCAGCCAGCCATCCTTGATGGTTTCGGCTGTAGTCTCCGGGTCGCGCCAATAACCCTTCATCAACAACTCGCCGGAGGCCAGGATTTCACCGTCCTCGGCGATCTTGACGGTCACGCCCTTCAGGGGCGGGCCGACGGTCTCGATGCGGATGCGGTCCTTGCGGTTGCAGCTGATCACCGGTGAGGCCTCGGTCTGGCCATAGCCTTGCAGAATGCTGACGCCGAGGGAAAGGAAGAAGGTGCCGATCTCCGGGTTTAATGCCGCCCCACCGGACACGAAGGTCTTCAGCCGGCCACCGAACCGCCCCGCCACTTTCTTACGGACCAATTTGTCCAAGACAACGTTCTGAACCCGCTCGACCATCGAGAGCGATGCCGGGTCCTGGTAACGTTTGGTGCCAAGGTCGATGGCGGTGTGGAAAAGCTTCGCCTTCAGGCCGCCTTGCTGATCGACGCCGCGCCGAATGCGGTCGTGCAGCACCTCATAGAGCCGGGGCACCGCCGTCATGATTGTCGGCCGCGCCTCGGTCAGATTAGCGGCGATCTTATCCGGGCCTTCGGCATAATAGATCTGCGCTCCGATCGAGATCGGGAACATCAGGCCGGCGGTGTGCTCGTAGGAGTGTGAGAGGGGTAAGAGCGAGAGAAATACCTCGTCGGACAGGCCGAGCTCGACCAGCAGGTCATGGGCACCGTCGCAATTGGCCAGGATCGAGCCATGGGTCAGCATCACGCCTTTCGGCCGGCCGCCGGTGCCGGAGGTATAGATGAAGCAGGCGGTTTCTGTTCGGGGGATGGCGGCTGCCCACGCACGCGGGTCTTCGTCCACGCCGTCGCCCTTAACGCAAGTGTCAGCCCAGGAAACAACGTCGACACCGACCTGGGTGGCTTCCGCCGGTGGGTCGATCGAAACCACCGCGATGCAATCCTCGGCACTGCGCGCAGCCGGCAGCAAGTGGCTGGCCAGGCGCTCGGTCGAAACGATGGCGAGCTTGGCGCCGGAATGCTCCAGGATATAGAGGTGATCGTCGGTAGTGTTGGTGGTGTAGGCCGGGACCGTGATGGCGCCCGCCGTCATGATGGCGAGGTCGGCGATCACCCATTCCGGGCGGTTCTCGGAGACCAAAACCACCCGGTCGCCGGCCTCGATACCGAGCGCGCGCAGGCCGCGGGCCAGGCGCTCGACCTCACTCGCCGCGCGCGACCACGACAGGGCACGGTATTCGCCATCGGCCTTGGCCCAAAGGAAGGGTTTGTCGCCGAGCGTGTCGGCGCGCTCGAAGAACATCGTTGCGAGATTGCGGATGGACTTGTAATCCATGGTGTCTCCCCGAAGCGCTGATTTGCGCACTCAATGACTTTGTTAGGGATATGGATACCGCTAATGGCTCAATCCGCAAAATCAGAACTTGGATCTCTTCCCGAATGGGACCTCGCGGATCTTTATCAGGCGCCGGATGCCCCGGGTTTGAAGTCCGACCTGGATACCACCGCGAAGACGGCCAAGGATTTTAACGCGCGCTTCGCCGGCAAGATTGCAGGGCTTGATGGTGCGATGCTCGGTCAAGCCATCGCCGAGTATGAGGTGATGGAGGAAATTGTCGGCCGGATCATGTCCTACGCCCAGTTGCTCTACGCCGGTGACATGGCGGACGCTGAGAATGGGCGGTTCTACCAGTCCATGCAGGAAGCCTGCACGGAGATCGGCACCGACCTGTTGTTCCTGACGCTCGAGATCAATCGGATTGACGAAGACGAGATCGAGGCGAAACTCGCCGCCCCTGAGTTGGAGCACTATCGGCCTTGGCTGCGGGAGGTGCGGGCCTACCGTGACCACCAGCTCTCGGACGCCGAGGAAAAGCTGCTGCATGAGAAATCCGTCACCGGCCGCGCTGCATGGGTCCGACTGTTTGACGAGACCATGGCTGGGCTGCGCTTCCCATTCGAGGGCGCAGAGCTGACCAGTGCGGAAGTTCTCGACAAGCTCTCCAACAAGGATGGCGCTGTCCGCAAAGCGGCTGCCGCATCGCTCTCTGAAGTGTTGGGAGGGGAAGTGAAACTGTTTGCACTGATCACCAATACGCTGGCCAAAGACAAAGAAATTGAAGACGGGTTTCGCTCGTTTGCCCGTCCGGTGTCCTCGCGCAATATGGCCAATCAAGTCGAGGATGAGGTGGTCGATGCCCTGGTCTCGGCGGTAAGCTCGCGCTACCCGGACCTCTCACACCGATACTATGCGCTGAAGGCAAAATGGTTTGGCGTCGAGCAGCTGAACTACTGGGACCGCAACGCGCCATTGCCGGAAGATGACGATACAGCGATCGGCTGGAGCGAGGCGCGAAAAACCGTACTGGATGCCTATGGTGCCTTCTCGCCAAAACTGGCTGAGATCGGTGTGAAGTTCTTCGACAATGCCTGGATTGATGCACCGGCCCGGCCTGGCAAGTCGCCGGGTGCCTTCGCCCATCCGACCGTACCGAGTGCGCATCCCTACCTGTTGCTGAACTATCTCGGTAAAACCCGCGATGTGATGACATTGGCGCATGAACTTGGGCATGGCGTGCATCAGGTGCTGGCGGCTGACCAGGGCGCTTTGATGTGTGACACGCCCTTGACACTAGCGGAAACCGCCTCGGTTTTCGGAGAAATGCTGACTTTCCGCTCGCTGCTGGATCAGGCAACGGACCCGGTCCGCCGCAAGGTGATGATCGCCTCCAAAGTCGAGGACATGCTGAACACGGTGGTGCGCCAGATCGCCTTCCATCAATTTGAAGCGCGGGTGCATGAAGAGCGGCGCAGTGGAGAGTTGCTGCCAGACCGGCTTGGCGAGATCTGGATGGATGTGCAGGCGGACAGCCTTGGCCCGTCAATCCGGCTCGACGACAGCTATCAGTCCTTCTGGACCTATATTCCGCATTTCATCCACTCGCCGTTTTATGTCTATGCCTATGCCTTTGGTGATTGTCTGGTGAACTCGCTCTACGGTGCCTATCAGGATGCGCAGGAGGGGTTTGCCGAGCGTTATTTGGAAATGCTCGGCAAGGGTGGCACGCTCAGGCATAAGGAGCTACTGGCGCCCTTCGGGTTGGATGCGTCGGATCCGAAATTCTGGGGCAAGGGGGTCGACGTGATATCCGGATTGATCGACGAATTGGAGGCAGTGTCATGAGTGGAGCAGCATCGGCCCTAGAGCGTTGGCTTGCCCCGATCCCACGAGAGCCTTTTGCGCATCTGCCGACCCCGATCGAACCAATGTCGCGACTGAGCGAGGCCGTTGGTGGCGGTGCCCGGTTGCATGCCAAACGGGACGATTATGCTGGCTTCGCCACCGGCGGAAACAAGGCACGTCAGATCGAATTTTACTTTGGAGAGGCATTGGCTGAAGGCTGTGACACGGTCGTGATTACCGGAGCCGTACAGTCGAACTTCGTGCGCTGTACAGCGGCGGCCGCCGCCCGCCTTGGCATGCGTTGCCATATCCAGCTTGAGGACCGGGTCGCCGGTAAGGGCGACGAATACCATGGCGGTGGCAATGTGCTGCTCGACAAGCTGTTTGGCGCAACCTTGTCGACATTTCCCGTAGGCGAAGACGAAGGGGCAGCGGACACCCGCCTTGAAGAAATCGCTGACGAGC
>JABIRP010000312.1 GCA_018699735.1 Rhodospirillaceae bacterium
GGTTTGGGGTTAAACTGAACAATTACGCTTTCGAATGAAAGCAGAGGCTTCAGATAAGTCTGATAGGGGAGCTAGTGGATGTATAAAACAATCTCGGCTGCGGTACTCGCTGCGGCCATGGTGGTTGGCGCCAATACCGCCGATGCCAAGACGTTGAAATGGGCATTCCAAGGGGATGCTCAATCGCTTGATCCGCAATCGCTGAACGAGACCTTCACACTGGGTCTGCTCGGCAATGTATACGAAGGTTTGGTCCGTCGTGGACCGGATTTGGACGTACAGCCGGCGCTGGCGACCAAATGGGAAGTTGTCGAGCCGACGCGTTGGCGGTTCTCGTTGCGCAAAGGTGTGAAGTTCCATAACGGCAATGCGTTTACGGCCGACGACGTGGTCTTCACCTACCAGCGCACGATCAAGCCCGGCTCGGACGTCAAGACCCGGATGGCGACCGTCAAGGACGTGGTCAAGGTCGACGATCACACAGTCGACTTCATCACCTCGGTCCCGAACCCGATCCTGGTTGCCGAGTGGGCGACCTGGTACATCATGGATAAGGAATGGTCGGAGGCCAACGGCGCCGCCGATCCTACCGATATCGCCAATAAGAAAGAGAACTACGCGACCCGCCACGCCAATGGCACCGGCCCGTTCATCATCAAGTCGCGGGAAACCGACGTGAAGACGGTCATGGTCCCGAACCCGAATTGGTGGGACACGCCGAAGCATAATCTGACCGAAGTCATCATGACCCCGATCGGCTCCGACGCGACCCGTGTCGCGGCTTTGCTCTCGGGCGAGATCGACATGATGTATCCGGTCCCGGTGCAAGACATGAAGCGGATCAACGCTGACGCCAATACCTCGGTGCTGGCCGGCCCGGAGTTGCGCACGATCTTCCTTGGTTTCGACCAGGAGCGCGATGAGTTGCTCTACTCCAGCGTCAAGGGCAAGAACCCGTTCAAAGACGTGCGGGTGCGCAAGGCGTTCTATCAAGCCCTCAATCTCGATGCGATCAAGAAGAAGGTGATGCGGGGTCTGTCTGATCCGTCAGCGCTGATGATCTCGCCGAAACTGTTCGCCGCCCATGCGGACGAGTTCAAACGCTTTCCGTATGACACGGCAGCGTCCAAGAAGTTGCTCGCCGATGCGGGTTATCCCGACGGCTTTCAGATCGGCATGGACTGCCCGAACAACCGGTACGTCAATGACGAGTTGATCTGTAAGACGGTGGTCTCGATGTTGGCCAAGATCGGCATCAAAGTCGATCTCCTGGCACAACCGAAGTCGGTGTTCTTCGCCAAGATCCTGCGTCCGAAGCGCGATCACAGCTTCTTCCTGCTCGGCTGGACGCCAGGCAGCTTCGACAGCTGGAACGTGCTGTTCAACCTGCACGGCACGCCGAACAAGGACAGCGGCCGCGGCAAGTTCAACGTCGGTGGCTACAGCAACACCAAGGTCGACGATCTGATCGGCAAAATCCTGGTCGAAACCAACACCAAAGAACGCGACGTGATGATCCGCGACGCGTACAAGATGACCACGGATGAGATTGCGCATATCCCGTTGCACCAGCAAGGTCTGGCCTGGGGCAAGCGCAACAATGTCGATCTCAAGCAACGCGCCGACAACCAGTTCATGCTCTACTACGTGAACATGAAGTAAGGCGCATAGCCGAACTCCAATCCCGGCCGGTCGCCTCGCGATCGGCCGGTTTCGGTTTTGCAGACCATTAGAAAGTAAGATCCGTATGGCAGCCTTTATCGTTCGCCGCCTAATCCAATCGGTATTCGTCATGTTCTTCGTGGCGCTGGTGGCGTTCAGCCTGTTCCGGTATGTCGGCGATCCGATCAACCAGATGGTGGGCGTCGAAACCAGCCTGAAAGAACGCGACGCGCTCCGCGAGCGGCTGGGTTTGAACGATCCAATGCCCGAGCAATTCTGGCGTTTCATCAGCAGTGCCGCCGTCGGTGATTTTGGAATTTCATATCAACACAAACGACCGGTCTCGGAGATGATCGCGCTTCGCTTGCCAGCGACGCTGGAGCTATCACTTATCTCGGCGATCCTCTCGCTGGCGATCGGTGTACCGATGGGTGTTTACACCGGGCTGCACCGAGACGGCCTGTTATCGAAAGTTTTCATGACCGTATCCCTGGTCGGCATATCGCTGCCGACATTCCTGATCGGCATCCTGATGATTTATCTATTCGCGGTGAAAATGACGATCCTGCCATCCTTTGGGCGAGGCGAGGTCATCCAGCTTGGCTGGTGGTCGACGGGCTTGCTGACAACCAGCGGCCTAAAGGCGCTGATCATGCCGTCGATTACACTAGGGCTGTTCCAGCTCACCCTGATTATGCGGCTCGTGCGATCGGAAATGCTCGAGGTTCTGCGCACCGACTACATCAAGTTTGCCCGCGCGCGCGGTCTGAGCAACAGAGCTGTGCATTTCGGGCATGCGCTGAAAAATACGATGGTGCCGGTGATCACGATTACCGGCTTGCAACTCGGCTCCATCATCGCCTTCGCGATCATCACCGAGACCGTGTTCCAATGGCCCGGCATGGGCAAGCTCTTCATTCTGGCAATCGAGAATGTCGATATCCCGATCATGGCGGCGTATCTGCTAATGATCGCCCTGTTCTTCGTCATCATCAATCTGGTTGTCGATCTGCTCTACTACGCCGTCGACCCGCGCTTGCGGATCGAAAGCGGCACGGCGCATGGCCATGGCTGAGCAAACCACGCCCAAACCTGTGCAAGCGCCAAAAGGTGGAGCAGCCGCTGGCGGCGCCATGGCCCGTTTCTTTGATGGCGATGTCTGGCATAGCTTCAAGAATTCGCCGATTACCGTGGTGGCGGCCGTGGTTACTGTGACCATATTCCTGGCGGCACTTTTTGCGCCGATCGTCTCGCCGCACGACCCGTATGATCTCATGCTTCTCGACGTCATGGACTCGTTCATGCCGCCGGTCTGGGAAGCCGATGGCGACCCACGCTTCCTGATCGGCACCGACGACCAAGGGCGCGACATGCTGTCGACGATTATTTACGGCTCGCGCGCCTCTCTGTTCATCGGGTTCGCCAGCGTGTTGCTGTCCATCGTACTTGGTGTCGGGCTTGGCCTGGTCTCCGGATTTCGCGGCGGCATGGTCGACGCGTTCATCATGCGGGTGGCGGAAATCCAGCTGAGCTTCCCGACCATCCTGATAGCCCTGCTGATCAACGGCGTTCTACGGGGTGTGTTCCCGGTCGAGCAGCAAGCCGACGTCGCCTATGCCGTATTGATCCTTTCGATCGGTGTCTCGGGCTGGGTGCAATACGCCCGAACCGTGCGCGGCTCGACCATGGTCGAACGCTCAAAGGAGTACGTCCAGGCGGCCCACGTCATTGGCATTCACCCAACCCTGATCGCGCTCCGGCATATTTTGCCAAACGTGATGGGGCCTGTGCTCGTAATCGCCACTATCCACCTGGCGGTTGCGGTGATCAGCGAGGCGACACTCAGTTTTCTCGGCGTTGGTGTGCCGCCGACCGAGCCGTCGCTCGGCACTTTGATTCGCATTGGGAATGACTTTCTGTTCTCCGGCGAGTGGTGGATTGCCATCTTCCCCGGCGCGGCCCTGGCGATCCTGGTCCTGGCGGTCAATCTTCTGGGCGACTGGTTACGCGACGCCCTGAACCCAAAACTCCGGTAGCCACATGGCCTTGCTCGAAGTTCACGATCTGGTGGTTGAGTTCCCCACACGACGCGGCGTTCTGACCGCCGTCGACGAGATCTCCCTGCACATCGACGAAGGTGAAGTGCTGGGTGTCGTCGGTGAATCCGGTGCCGGAAAATCAATGACTGGTAACGCCATCATCGGCCTTCTGGAGCCGCCCGGGCGCATCGCCCGAGGCGAGATCCTGCTCGATGGGCGGCGGATCGACAACCTACCTTATGATCAAATGCGCACGATCCGGGGCAAGGAGATCGGTGCGATCTTCCAGGACCCGCTAACTAGCCTAAACCCGCTCTACACGGTCGGCGAGCAGTTGGTGGAAACCATTCAAACCCATACCGACATGACACCAACCCAAGCGCGCGCACGCGCATTGGAGCTCCTGATCGAGGTCGGCATCCCAGCACCGGAGCGCCGGGTTGACCAATACCCGCACCAGTTTTCCGGCGGCATGCGCCAAAGAGTGGTGATCGCGCTGGCGCTCTGCGTCAACCCGCGCCTGATTGTTGCCGACGAGCCGACAACGGCCCTCGACGTATCGATTCAAGCCCAGATCATCGCCTTGTTGAAACGGCTCTGTAGCGAGCACGGGACAGCGGTAATGCTGGTCACGCACGACATGGGCGTGATCGCCGAGACCGCAGACCGGGTGGCGGTGATGTATGCCGGTCGGATTGCCGAGGTCGGGCCGGTTAAGCAAGTGGTCAAGCGGGCGCGCCATCCCTACACCCACGGCCTAATGGGCTCGATCCCGGTGATCGGCCACGATGCAGATCGGCTGACCCAGATCGAGGGCGCCATGCCGCGCCTGACCGATATTCCGACCGGTTGCGCCTTCAACCCACGTTGCCCTCAGGCGACGGACCGGTGCCTGCGCGATCGCCCGGAACCAATGCCGACCGAGGACGGTCAGGTTGCCTGCTGGTTGTTCGAGAAGGAGGCGGCGCATGTCTGAAGTGATGAGGACTGAGGCTTCTCTTTCGGATACGACCATGCTCGAGGTGAGCAATCTGAAGCGCTATTTCGACGTCTCGCGCCCCTTCCTCAACCGTGTTCTGGAGGGCGCGCCCCGGCAAATCCTGAAAGCCGTCAACGGCATCGATTTCAAGATCAAAAAGGGCGAAACGTTCTCGCTGGTCGGCGAGAGCGGCTGTGGCAAGTCTACGGTGGCGCGCCTGATTGTCGGCCTTTATGCGCCGACTGAGGGCAAAATCGAGTTCGAAGGCCGGAACATTGGAGGTTTGAGCCGGCGTGAGATGGCGCCGCTGCGCCGTCGATTGCAGATGATCTTTCAGGATCCCTACGCCAGTCTCAATCCGAGGTGGCGGGTCCGCGACATTATCGCTGAGCCACTTCGGGCCTTCGATCTGGAAAGCGACGAAGTTGGAATCGAACGCCGGGTCGGTGAGTTGCTATCCTTCGTGAAGCTGACGCCGGCTGATGGTGAGAAGTTCCCACACGAGTTTTCCGGCGGTCAGCGCCAGCGCATTTCGATCGCCCGGGCACTGGCAAGCCAACCGGATTTTCTGGTCTGCGACGAGCCGACCTCGGCCCTCGACGTATCGGTGCAAGCGCAGATTCTGAACCTGATGAAAGATCTGCAACGCGAGTTCGAACTGACCTATCTGTTCATCAGCCACAACCTCGCGGTCGTCTATCATATCTCAGACCGTGTCGGCGTGATGTATCTGGGTCAATTGGCGGAAGTGGCGCCTGCGACAACGCTTTTCCGGGATCCGAGGCACCCGTATACGCGGATGCTGCTCGACACCATCCCCGACCTCGACATGACCGGGCGCCAGCGCATGCCGGTCGCAGGTGAAGTGCCGAACCCAATCACCCCTCCAAGTGGCTGCAGTTTCCACCCGCGCTGCCCGTTTGCCACCGACCGGTGCAAGTCTGAGGCGCCGCTACCAAGGGATTTGGGCAGTGAGGTCTTTGTCGCCTGCCATGGCGTCGAGGAAAACCGCATCCCCCGAGGCCCAGTCATCGACGCACCGCCGGCGCTGAGATAGCAACGCCCTTCGACACGGATCTCGATGCGCTCCGCTTTCTCTATCCGGCTCAGGATGACGATTGCATTGTAATTGAGGTCGTAATCCTGAGCCAGGTCGAGATTGTCGAAGCCGACCCTCTCTCGTCATCCTGAGCCGGGCTGAGCGTAGTCGAAGCCCGTGTCGAAGGGCGCCGGTTCCAAATCGCGATTCAATTCTCCCCGTTGACGCCAGCGCGCCGGCTTTCGATACTCCTGGCATGGATCTCTATCACGCATACGAAGACCACAAGGGCTGGGGCGATACGTTCTTCTATGACGCCCGAGAAGCCGCAATCTTCGCCGGTGAGACTCGCGGGCGCCGTCTCGACAGTGTCAAAGTATTGGATATTGGCTTCGGGGGTGGCAGTTTCATGGCCTGGGCCCGCGATCAGGGTGCTGAGGTTACCGGCATCGAAATCAACCCAGCACAAGTCGCCCGGGCCCAGGCTCAGGGCTTCGACGCCCACGCCGGCACTCTGGCAAGCGCTGACACCTTGGACGGCCGCAAATTCGACCTGATCGTCGCCTTCGACGTGCTTGAGCATATCGACCGCGACGAGCTTGGCGCCCTGCTTGCCCGCGTTGCGGAGCATCTGGCGCCCAACGGCCGGTTCCTCGCTCGCTTTCCCAACGGGCAAAGCCCGGCGGGTCAGGTCCTGCAGGCTGGCGATATAACCCACCGCACGGTGCTATCGGTCCCGGCGGTCGCACAGTTGGCACCGCATGCCGGCCTGGTTTTGGTCCGTGGCGGCAATAGCTTCCGCCAGGTCAC
>JABIRP010000313.1 GCA_018699735.1 Rhodospirillaceae bacterium
CACCCGAGTGCTGACCGAAGCGGCTGTCTCCGGCAAGATCGACAGTCTCGAAGGCCTGAAGGAAAACGTCATTGTTGGACGGTTGATCCCGGCTGGCACGGGCAGCGTGATGAACCGCCTGAAGCGGGTTGCCGCCGAGCGCGATCGCGAGCTGGCTCCGGTTGAGGAACCGACGCCGGTGCTCGAAGATCAGGTCGAGGAAGCGACGCCAAACGTCGCCTGATCGGTCTAACTTAGCTACGAGAGGCCCGGCGCGGGAGATCCAGCGCCGGGTTTTTCTTTGCAGCGCGTCGGTGGTGAAACCGCAACCGAGTAATAATATTGCTCAAATGGGCTGTTTGGTGATCGATCAGGCCGGAGCTGTCGAATTGGCGCATGGCTGCCAACGCACTGAATTCTCTGCTTGACCCAGGTCGGGGCGATACATAGTATCCGCCAACCTTTTCGAGGGCTGGCGGTGACCCACGCGGATCAGACGCAGCCACGGCGATTACGGGTAATGGAGAAATTGGTCCGATGGGCGGACCAACGAATTGCGAGGCGGGCAAACTCGGATCCCGATCCGATGTTTGGCGTCACGTTTGTTTTCTGGTCGAGAGGGATCGACTTCATGCCGACGATTAATCAGCTGATACGCCACGGCCGCAAGCCGCCGGTGGTTCGCAACAAAGTGCCGGCGCTTGAGGCATGTCCTCAAAAGCGCGGCGTTTGTACGCGTGTTTATACAACGACCCCGAAGAAGCCGAACTCGGCGCTTCGTAAGGTCGCCCGCGTCCGTCTGACGAATGGGTTCGAGGTTACGAGCTACATTCCGGGCGAGGGGCACAATCTTCAGGAGCACTCGGTGGTCATGATCCGCGGCGGTCGCGTAAAGGATCTTCCGGGCGTTCGTTATCACATCATTCGCGGCACGCTTGACACCCAGGGTGTTAAGGATCGCCGCCAGCGTCGTTCGAAATACGGCGCCAAGCGGCCGAAGTAAGGAGAGCCGGTTTATGTCTCGTCGTCACCGCGCTGAAAAACGCCCGATCCTCCCCGACGCCAAGTTTGGCGACGAGGTTGTTTCGAAATTCATGAGCTGCCTGATGTATGCCGGCAAGCGCTCGGTTGCTGAGAGCATCGTCTACGGTGCTTTCGATCGCATTGAGGCTCGCTCCGGCCAGCAGCCAGTTTCGGTCTTTCACGAAGCCCTCGGCAACGTGAAGCCGACCGTAGAGGTTCGCTCCCGCCGGGTTGGTGGTGCCACATATCAGGTTCCGGTCGAGGTTCGCACCGAACGAGCGCAGGCCTTGGCCATTCGCTGGTTGATCGACTCCTCGCGTAAGCGGTCGGAGAACACAATGGTTGAGCGTCTGTCGGGTGAGTTGCTCGACGCGGCGAACAATCGCGGAACGGCCGTGAAGAAGCGGGAAGACACCCACCGGATGGCGGAAGCTAACAAAGCCTTCTCGCATTACCGCTGGTAACGGATCGAATTTAGGAACGCGCGTCATGGCCAGAACACACCCGCTCGAAACCTACCGAAATATCGGCATCATGGCGCATATTGACGCCGGTAAGACCACGACGACCGAGCGCGTCCTGTATTACACCGGGCGATCCTATAAGATCGGCGAAGTCCACGATGGCAATGCCACGATGGATTGGATGGAGCAGGAGCAAGAGCGCGGCATTACCATCACGTCGGCCGCGACGACCTGCTTTTGGAACGATCACCGTATCAACATCATTGATACCCCGGGCCACGTTGACTTCACCATTGAGGTTGAGCGTTCGCTTCGTGTGTTGGATGGCGCGGTCGCTGTGTTCGACTCCGTAGCTGGTGTCGAGCCGCAATCCGAGACCGTTTGGCGTCAGGCTGATAAGTACGAAGTGCCGCGAATTGCGTTCGTCAACAAGATGGACCGGACCGGCGCGGATTTCTTCCGTTGTGTCGAGATGATGAAAGATCGCCTGGGCGCGGTTCCGTTGGTCACGCAGCTTCCGATGGGTACAGAGGCCGATTTCGTCGGCGTCGTCGACTTGGTCAACATGAAGTCGATCCGCTGGCTTGATGAGAACCTCGGTGCCGAGTTCGAGATCGAAGACATTCCGGCCGATCTGCAGGATCAGGCCGCTGAGTATCGCGCTGAACTTGTCGAACTTGCCGTTGAGCAAGATGACGATGCGATGGAGGCTTATCTTGAGGGCACAGAACCTTCGGTTGAGACCCTAAAGGCCTGCATTCGCAAGGGGACGATTACCAGTTCGTTCGTACCGGTGCTTTTGGGCTCCGCCTTCAAGAATAAAGGCGTGCAGCCGCTGTTGGATGCGGTCGTGGACTTCCTGCCGTCGCCGGCTGACGTTGACTCGGTCACGGGCTTGATTCCGGATGGCGACGAAGAGGTCATCCGCAGATCATCTGACGACGAGCCGTTCTCGGCACTGGCTTTCAAGATCATGAATGACCCGTTTGTTGGGTCGCTGACCTTCGTGCGTGTGTATTCGGGCGTGCTTGAGGCCGGCTCTTCGATCCTGAATTCGGTCAAGGACAAGCGCGAGCGGGTTGGCCGTATGCTGCTGATGCATTCGAACAACCGTGAAGACATCAAAGAGGCCCGCGCTGGCGACATCGTCGCGATCGCAGGCCTGAAGCAGAGCACGACGGGTGACACCCTCTGTGATGCGGCCAATCCGGTCATCCTGGAGCGGATGGAATTCCCGGACCCGGTTATTGAGGTTGCGGTTGAGCCGAAGACCAAGGGTGACCAAGAGAAGATGTCCACCGCCCTGCAGCGCCTGGCGGCTGAGGATCCCTCGTTCCGCGTAACCGTCGACCATGAGAGTGGCCAGACCGTTATCAAGGGCATGGGCGAGTTGCATCTTGAGATCTTGGTTGATCGCATGCGCCGTGAGTTCAAGGTTGACGCCAATGTTGGCGCGCCGCAGGTGGCGTATCGCGAGACGATCTCCAGGGTTGCCGAGATCGACTACACCCACAAGAAGCAGACAGGTGGTTCGGGTCAGTTCGCGCGTATCAAACTGGTATTTGAGCCGGCCAAGCCGGGCGCGGGCTTCTCGTTTGAGAGCAAGGTCGTCGGCGGTTCGGTCCCGCGGGAATATATCCCCGGCGTTGAGAAGGCGCTCGATACCTCTCGTGACGCCGGTGTGCTGGCTGGTTTCCCGGTCATCGATTTCTCCGTGCAGTTGGTTGACGGTGCCTACCACGACGTGGACTCCAGTGTGATGGCGTTCGAGATCGCGACCCGGGCAGCCTTTAAGGAAGGCATGTCCAAGGCCGCTCCGAAACTGCTTGAGCCGGTCATGAAGGTCGAGGTTGTGACCCCGGAAGACTACATGGGTGACATCATCGGCGATCTGAACAGCCGACGTGGGCAGGTCAGTGGCATGGATCAGCGCGGCAACGCGCGGGTGGTCGATGCCATGGTGCCGCTGGCGAACATGTTCGGTTACGTGAACACGCTGCGCTCTATGAGCCAGGGTCGGGCACAGTACACGATGCATTTTGATCACTATGAACAGGTCCCGCAGGCGGTTGCCGACGAGGTCTGCGCAAAAATGGCGTAATAGGTCCCGGCAACGGGATGGTGAAAGACGGGTAACCGCAAGTAAGACGGGCACCCCTAGGAAACGGAGCTTAACGCGATGGCGAAGCAAAAGTTTGAGCGTACGAAGCCGCATTGCAACATCGGCACGATTGGTCACGTTGACCACGGCAAGACGACGTTGACGGCAGCGATCACGAAGGTATTGGCGGAAAGTGGCGGGGCCGAGTTCACGGC
>JABIRP010000314.1 GCA_018699735.1 Rhodospirillaceae bacterium
GAAAACGACAAGGTCAAAGCAGAAGCCGGCAAGGCGGTATTCGACGAGAATTGCACCGACTGTCACGGTAAGGATGCCAAGGGCAATAGAGAACAGGGTGGGCCAAATCTGACCGATGCGCTTTGGCTTTTTGGTGGCGAGCGGGCTGAAATTCAGCAAACTATCGAAACCAGCCGCTTCGGTGTCATGCCGGCTTGGCAAGGCAGGTTGTCGGATGCCACTCTAAAGCAGTTGGCGATCTACGTGCATGGGTTGGGCGGCGGCGAGTAACAGCAGCTCTCGCCTGGATTTGCATGCACTAGCCACGCACCCCACGGGCGGACGGCACTGATATGAACGCGACCGATACCGAAGAGATGCGGGCGGACGACGACGCGCCAATTGAGCGCGTCGAAGTCACGCCTGTGATGCGAAAGGTCGATCGGCCGAACTATCAAAAACGGATAAAGATCCACCCGAAGCGGGCCCGTGGAAGCTTTCGGCGCCTCAAATGGGCGATCATGGCAATAACGCTGGCGATCTACTACGGCACCCCCTGGATCCGATGGGACCGTGGCGCAAACATGCCGGATCAGGCGGTGTTGATCGATTTTCCGGCGCGGCGGTTCTACTTTTTCTTCATCGAAATTTGGCCGCAGGAAGTTTACTACCTGACCGGTTTGCTGATTCTGGCATCACTCGGTTTGTTCCTGTTGACCGCCCTGGCCGGCCGCGTCTGGTGCGGATACTCATGCCCTCAAACCGTCTGGACTGACTTGTTCCTGGTCGTCGAACGCGCGATCGAGGGGGATCGAGCCGCCAGAATTCGCTTGGACAAAGCGCCTTTGAGTGCTTCGAAAATCGGGAAACGAACGGCCAAGCATCTGCTCTGGATCGTGATTGGTTTAACCACAGGCGGCGCCTGGGTGTTCTATTTCGCCGACGCGCCAACTCTGGCGGTTGGTCTCCTGACCGGAGACGCTGCACCGATTGCCTACATCACGATCGCAGTCCTGACCGCCAGTACGTATCTATTCGGCGGCCACGCACGGGAACAGGTCTGCATCTACATGTGCCCCTGGCCGCGCATTCAAGGAGCGCTATTCGACGAACACTCCCTGCTCGTTGCCTATAAGGCTGATCGGGGTGAACCAAGAGGCCGGTACCGCAAGGGCGAAGACTGGGCCGGGCGCGGTGACTGCGTCGACTGCCAGCAATGCGTCGTGGTTTGCCCTATGGGCATCGACATTCGTGATGGCTCCCAACTCGAATGTATAACCTGTGCGCTTTGCATCGATGCATGCGACGATGTTATGGGCAAGATCGGACGCCCGAAAGGACTGATAGGCTACGATACAGCGGTCAACGAGACGCGTCGGGCCGAGAACTTACCGCCTCGAACCCGCCTCATCCGGCCGCGCACGATCGCCTACACAGCCCTGATGGTGGTCGTCAGTCTTGTCATGCTCGCAACCTTGGTCAGCCGGCCCGTGCTCGAGGTGAATATCCAGCACAAACGCAATCCGTTGTTCGTCAAGCTTTCAAACGGCGATGTGCGCAACGGCTACACGATCAAGATCTTGAACAAACTGCACGAGGATCGCCGCTTCACGCTCAGCCTCGATGGCCTCGCCGGCGCAACCCTCTCCGTGACTGGTCAGGAGCAAGGCGCTAACGGCCTCTTAGTGAAATCAGATAATCTGAGGGCATTTCGGGTCTTTATCGCAATTCCGGCTAAATTTGCACCGAAGGGCGGCAGAGACATAACCCTTATCGTCACAGATGAAATCAGCGGCGAGAGCGCTCAGAACGACACGATTTTCAGGGGTCCCGAGACATGAGTGCAATGAATGATATCCCAGGAAACAACGCTCCAGGGAACGACACTCCAGGGAACGGCACTCCAGGGCGCAAGATCACCGGCAAGCATGTATTGGTGGCGATGCTGGCGTTTTTCGGATTGATCATCGCCGTCAACGCGACCTTCGTCTATCTCTCGCTCTCGACCTGGACCGGCCTCGTCTCATCCAATGCCTATGTTGAAGGCCTTGCCTACAATGCCACCCTCGAGGACGCCGCGCGCCAACGTCAGCTTGGCTGGAAGCCCAGCCTCCAGATTAGCAGCGAGGCGGCCGGTGTTGGTCGAAAAACCAACATCACAGTAATCTTCTCCGATCGCCACGCCACACCGATCAATGGGCTCACCATTGACGCAGAGCTGCGCCACCCCATTCTCGACACTGGAGATCTGGCGCTGGCATTTCAGGCGATGCCAGATGGCGCCTATCGCGCCCAAATTGATTTACCCAGGGCCGGGAGTTGGAAACTGCGCCTCATTGCCCGGCGTTCCGACGGTGCTACCTTCCGCTTGGATAAGGACTTAAGCATCGAATGAGTATGCAACCGCCATCTGACAACCCTGCTCCCTCGCTGGTTTCAGACCTGCCGGTTGGGGCGGATGCCTGTTGTGACACTCTCGGGTTTGGTTTGACGGTTGGTGAGGCCGTTGCAGCACCCGATTTCGAGCCCGGGCCGTATGTCAGGCATTCGGTTGACGGGTTGGCGGAACTTCACATGATTGTTCGCAACATGCATTGCGCATCCTGCGTCCGGGATATTGAAGGCGCCTTGGCCGGCGTGCCCGGTGTCCGCAAAGCCCGTCTCAATGCGGCTACAAGGCGTCTGGCGATAGTCTGGGAGCCTGGACGAGCCGAGGCCCGTGATTTGATCACCCGCGTTACCCGGCTCGGCTATGAGCTCACGCCCTTTGATCCTGATAAGTTGAATGAAAACCACGGCGACCGAGACTTGCTACGCGCCATGGCAGTCGCTGGTTTTGCAGCGGCGAATGTCATGCTGATATCGGTCGCGGTCTGGTCGGGGTTGGCCCAGGACATGGGCCCAGCGACACGCACCTTACTGCATTGGGTCTCGGCTCTGATCGCGCTTCCCGCTATCGCTTATGCCGGTCGTCCGTTTCTACGCTCGGCCTTGGCAGCGCTCGGCGCCGGGCGAACAAATATGGATGTACCGATCTCGCTCGCGGTGGTCTTGGCTGCTGGCATGAGCCTGTTTGAGATTACGCGTGGCGGCGATCATGTGTATTTCGATGCCGCGATCGGCCTGTTGTTTTTCCTGCTGATCGGGCGTTATCTGGATCGATCTCTCCGCCGCCGGGTTGAGAGTGCGGCTCAAAACCTTCTCGCCTTGCAGGCTCTGGCAGCAACCGTAGTCACGCCCGACGGCAACCGCGTTTCGACTCCGCTTGAAGAGATTGATATCGGCATGACAGTTGCGGTCGCGACCGGTGAGAGGATCCCCGTCGATGGCGCGCTCATCACTGGCATCAGCGAGATCGATGAAGCGATGATTACCGGTGAGAGCCTCCCCAGATCCGTCGGCCCCGGAGACGCCGTGCACGCAGGCACACTCAATCTGAGCGCGCCGCTCATTTTACGGGTCAGTGCCATCGGCGCTGATACAGTGCTCGGCGAAATCGTTCAGTTGATGGAAATCGCCGAACAAGGCCGAGCACGGTATACCCGTCTGGCAGACCGGGTTGCACGCTGGTACGCACCGGCCGTTCACCTACTGGCAGGCAGCGCGTTCGTCTGGTGGTATTGGGGTGGTCACCTCAATTGGCAAGCGGCACTGCTGATTGCCGTGACGGTCCTCATTGTCACTTGCCCTTGCGCACTCGGGTTGGCGGTTCCGGCGGTTCAGGCTGGGGCGGTCGGCCGTCTCCTCAGCCGAGGAATATTGGCAAAGTCGGGCGACGGTCTCGAACGTTTGGCCGAAATCGACACCGTAGTCTTCGACAAGACCGGCACACTAACGCTTGGGCGACTTGAACTTCTGAACGGTGACCAAGTGCCTGGCGATAAACTTCGCCTGGCGGCCGCACTTGCAGCGTCCAGTCGCCACCCACTGGCTGAGGCCGTACGCCGGGCGGTCCCGGCTGTGGAAGTCATTACGGATGTACAAGAAACTCCTGGTGGCGGGCTTGAGGCCGTTGTGGACGGAACGCGGCTCCGTCTCGGTAACGCCCAGTTTGTCGGCGTTGAAGAGGTCATCGATCACGGTGGCCCGGAACTTTGGCTTCGCCAAGGAGACGCCGTTCCAACTCGGATACTGTTCGAAGATCGTATCCGCGAGGATGCTCAACAAGTCGTCGATGACCTAACGCAACAAGGCATCGCGATCGAACTGCTCTCGGGCGATCGCGCGCCTGCAGTTGCGATGGTGGCTCGGCAACTTGGTATCCGGATCTGGAGTTCAGGGCGCAAACCCGCTGAGAAAACCCGCCGTTTGGCAGATTTACGGTCCCAAGGCCACAAGGTCCTTATGGTCGGCGACGGCCTGAACGACGCACCGGCACTGGCCGCAGCCCATGCCTCGATGTCACCCGGGACCGCGATGGATGCCAGCCAGATGGCCGCCGACTTCGTGTTTCAAGGTGAACACCTGGCCCCGGTTATGGATGCCATCACACTTTCGCGCCGCGCCAGACGGCTGATCTGGCAAAACTTCGCGTTGGCCATCGGCTACAATCTCATCGCGGTGCCAATTGCCTTCGCCGGCTTCGCAACCCCGCTGATCGCCGCTATTGCCATGTCCGGGTCTTCCTTGGTGGTGACCTTGAACGCCTTAAGGGTACGGCTTGGTATTGCCAGCGTTGGCGATCGATGAGCGTTCTCGCCTACCTGATCCCGATCGCATTGTTATTGGGATTGCTCGGTCTAGCCGCATTCCTATGGGCCCTTCGCTCCGGTCAGTTCGAAGACCTGGACGGGGCCGCCTGGCGGGTCTTGCAGGACGATGACAAGCCCGGCGGGCCGGAATGACGAGCTAAGCACTGTTTTGTATTCTGATGTCATTCCCGCGTAGGCGGGAATCCAGGAGACGCCGAAACAAAGAGCTGGATTCCCGCCTACGCGGGAATGACTACTAGTTCTTACCCCGCCTCGGGGCCATCTCCTATTACCCGCCGGTAAGCATGCCACGTGGCGTGGCCGATCAACGGGAAGGTAATCGCCAAGCCAACAAACAATGTTGCGATACCAAAGATCGTCAGCATGGCAATCAGCCAAGCCCAGACCACCATCGGCCAAAAGTTATCGCGTACGGCTTTCACGCTTTCCAAGATGGCCGTGATTACGTCGACGTCGCGGGTCATCAGGATCGGCACGGAAAACGCGCTGATGGCAAACACTGCAACAGCAAGCACACCGCCAAGGACTGAGCCGACCGCAAGCATAGCCAATCCTTCCGGCGTAAAGATCAGCATCCGAACTGATTCCTCGAACCCCGGGAAGGCCGAGAGGCCAAAGAACAACGCATAAACCAAGGTCGCCAACCGGACCCAGAACAACAACAGCAACGTCAACAACGCGCCCAACATAGCCAGTTGAGCTGGCGAACGGGTCACCACGAAGGCAACGTCAGCCAAGGTTACCGGCTCATCCAATTCAAGCCGTCGGCTGGCTTCATACAGCCCAACCGCCAGCATCGGGCCAACCAGCATGAAACCAGCGCCAAGCGGGAACAGTAGATACATCAGGTCAATCAGGAATAGGCAGGTCGTGAGGACGACACTGACGATCGCGAAGGCGCCACCATAGGCGAGGCTGACATAAGGCGCCCGGAGCATATCTCGCCATCCGGCGGCCAGCCATTCCCATGGCTCATCC
>JABIRP010000315.1 GCA_018699735.1 Rhodospirillaceae bacterium
AACCGTCACCACAACAAACTCCAAGTTTAGCTGACTAGAAAACGCGGTCCAACCGCAACCGAGCTGTAGGATGCCGAATCTCCTACATAGTTTAGCTGACTAGAAAACGCGGTCCAACCGCAACTTGTTGAAGGAGCCTGAGAATGAGTGATTTAGTTTAGCTGACTAGAAAACGCGGTCCAGCCGCAACCCGGCCTTCACCCCCGCTCTCGGGCGCCCTCCCGCGCGCCCTCTCTCGCCACCGCGCGCCAGCCGATGTCGCGGCGGCAGAAGCCGTCTGGCCAGTCGAGCCGGTCGACGGCTTTGTAGGCCTGGGATTGAGCCGCAACGACCGTTTCACCAAGCGCCGTGACCACCAGCACCCGTCCGCCGATCGCGACCAACTCGCCGATGTCGTCGCGCGCGGTGCCGGCATGAAAGACGGTGACGTCGGGTTCCGATTCGGCCGCCTCGACCCCGTCGATCGCCGTGCCCTTGGCGTAGGATCCCGGGTAGCCGTTCGCCGCCATGACGACGCAAAGTGCGGCCTTGTCGTGCCAACGCAGATCGAATTTGTCGAGCTGACCGTCGGCCGAGGCGATGAGCGCCGGCAGGATGTCGCTCTTCAGGCGCGCCATCAGCACCTCGCATTCCGGGTCGCCGAAACGGGCGTTGTATTCGATCAGGCGCGGCCCGGTCTCGGTGATCATCAGCCCGGCATAAAGCACGCCCCTGAACGCCATGCCCTCGGCCGCCATGCCGGCGACGGTCGGGCGGATGATTTCGTCCAAGATGCGGGCTTCCATGGCGGCGTCGACCACTGGGGCGGGTGAATAGGCACCCATGCCGCCGGTGTTAGGCCCGGTGTCACCCTCGCCGACGGGTTTGTGATCTTGGGCAGTCGCGAGCGCCAGGATGTTCTTGCCATCGGACAGCGCGAAATAACTGGCTTCCTCGCCGACCATGCACTCCTCAATCACCACTTCCGACCCGGCGGCGCCGAACATCCCACCGGCCATCGCGTCATCGAGTGCGGCCAGGGCCTCGGCTTCGGTCAGCGCCACGGTGACGCCCTTACCAGCGGCCAATCCGTCGGCCTTGACGACAATCGGCGCGCCCTCCGCCCGGACATGCGCCTTGGCCGTCTCGATGTCGGTGAAGCGGGCGTAACCGGCGGTTGGGATCGCGTGCCGGGCGCAGAAATCCTTCATGAACCCTTTCGAGCCCTCGAGCTGGGCTGCTGCCGCGTCCGGGCCGAAATACTTGATGCCGGCGGCGGCCAATTGGTCCCCCAAGCCCGCGACCAGCGGTTGCTCCGGGCCGATGACGACGAAGTCGATCTTGTTCTCCTGGGAATAGCCCAGCAATCCGTCCAGGTCGTCGGCGGCGATGTTGATGCAGGTTGCTTCCCGTGCGATGCCGGCGTTGCCGGGGGCACAATACAAAGCCTCACAGAGCGGCGAGGCGGCAATCGCCCAACAGAGCGCGTGCTCGCGCGCACCGGAACCGACAACGAGAATTCGCATAAGATTTCTCTCCAGAGCTTCACAATTGCCGGCCTTGTAGCATAGATTGGGGCCATGGAAGACTCCCCCTTCGCCCCACCCCCGACCGACGCCCGTGACCCGTCAGAGGGCCAGCCCAATAACGCGCCGGGCAACTTGCCGGAATACAGCGTTTCGGAGATTTCCCAGGCGCTCAAGCGTACGGTCGAGAGCACCTTTGACCGGGTGCGGGTGCGCGGTGAGATCTCGCGGCCGACCAGGGCCGCCTCGGGCCATGTCTATCTGACGCTGAAGGACGACAAATCCGTGCTCGACGGGATCTGTTGGCGCGGCCAGGCGCAGCGGCTCTCGATCCAGCCGGAGGAGGGGATGGAGGTCATCTGCGTCGGTAAGCTGACGACCTATCCCGGGCGCTCGAAATACCAGATCGTGATTGAGAGCATGGAGCTGGCCGGTGAGGGTGCGCTCCTGAAATTGCTCGAGGAACGCAAGCGCCGGCTCGCCGCCGAAGGTTTGTTCGACGACGCGCGCAAGCGGCCGCTGCCCTATCTGCCGAAGGTCATCGGCGTCGTCACCTCGCCGACCGGTGCGGTGATTCGCGACATCCTGCACCGGTTGGTCGACCGCTATCCGGTGCATGTGCTGGTCTGGCCGGTGCTGGTCCAGGGCGAGGCAGCGAAGGATCAGGTGTCTGCCGCGATCCGTGGCTTTAACGCGCTCGGAAATGATGGCCCGGTACCGCGCCCGGATTTGTTGATCGTGGCGCGCGGTGGTGGCAGCCTTGAGGATCTCTGGACCTTCAATGAGGAAGAAGTGGCGCGGGCGGCGGCCGAAAGCGAGATCCCGCTGATCTCCGCCGTAGGCCACGAGACCGATACGACGCTGATCGATTTTGTCTCTGACCGCCGGGCGCCAACGCCGACAGCGGCGGCCGAGATCGCGGTGCCGGTCCGGGCCGATCTGATCGCGCGGGTGATGGAGAACGAGACCCGGTTGTTCCATGCCGTCACGCGGAGGCTTGGTGAGGCGGGTACGCATCTGACCGGTCTTGCGCGCGGCCTCGGTGATCCGCGTCAGCTGATCGAAAGCCGGGCCCAGGCGGTTGATTATGCGTGGAGTGCTATCGGTGGTGCGATCGACCGGCGGGTCGAGCGGTTGGGTCTGCATCTGACGGGGATGGCCGGCCGCCTGGTTAGCCCGGCACAACAGATTGAGCGCTTCGGCGACCGGGTGAAATCCGCCACGGAGCGCCTGGGCATTGCCGGACAGACGCGCCTGAGGCGCGCCGAGGAGCATCTGGCGCATCTTGGCACGCGGCTCTCGCCGCTTCGGATCGACCGCGCTATTACCGACGGGGCCCGAGAGGCAGACCGTCTGGGTCACGCGCTTGATGCGTCCGCGACCCGACGCATTGACGATCTGACGGCGCGGCTATCCGCGCTCGATCGGGTGCTGGAGAGCAACTCCTTTGAGCGCACCTTGGAGCGCGGATTCGTGCTGGTGCGTGATGCGGATGGGACGCCAATTACGCAGGCGGCCAATGCGGTTGCCGGTCAGACGGTCGGTCTGCGCTTCCAGGATGGTGAACGGGCGGCTGTGATTGACGGTGAAGGCTCTGGCGGTAAACCCAAAGCGAAACCGAAACCCAAAGAGAAACCCAAAGCAAAGCCGGCAACGGGCCAAGAGAGTCTGTTTTGAGGTTTCTGGTCGCTTTGATCCTATTGATGGTGGCGGCTCCGGCCGTGGCCGAGACCAAACTTGTGGGCCCGCTCTCACAAGGCAATTTGATCATGGGGCAAACCGCACCTGGCTCGACCGTGACGCTCGACGGAAGGCGCGTGCGGGTCACGTCGGGCGGGACTTTCATTATCGGGTTTGCCCGCGATGCCGAACCGAAGGCGACGCTCGTCGTGACGTCATCAAAGGGGGCTCGCGAGACCCGCACTCTTGCGATCGCCAAACGCACTTATAAGATCCAGCGCATCGACGGCTTGCCGCCGAAGATGGTGACCCCGCCGCCCGAAACCCTGGCCCGGATCAAACGCGACCGCGCCGAGATCAAGGCGGCCCGCGCGCATGATACGCCCGAGCCGATGTTTTTGACCGGCTGGGCCTGGCCCGCCAAAGGTCCGATCAGCGGGGTTTATGGCAGCCAGCGCATTCTGAACGGCAAGCCGCGCTGGCCGCATTTCGGGGTCGATGTGGCGGCGCCCGAGGGCACGCCGGTGACTGCCCCCGCCGACGGCATCGTCCGCCTGGCAGTCACCGACCACTACTACACCGGCGGCACCGTCATCCTCGACCACGGTCACGGGCTGAACTCGGCCTTCCTGCATATGGCAACCGTCACGGCGGTGGTTGGCCGGCGGATCAAGCGGGGCCAGAAGATTGGGACGATCGGTGCCACCGGCCGAGCCACGGGGCCGCATCTCGACTGGCGCATCAACTGGTACGACCGTAGGGTCGACCCGCAACCGCTCGCCGGTCCGATGCGGTGAGCGCCCTTCGACACGGGCTTCGGCTACGCTCAGCCCGGCTCAGGATGACGAGATCTAATTATCTCCATATTCGTCATCCTGAGCCGGATCGAGCGAAGTCGAGATCTGTGTCGAAGGGCGGTAGGACAGTCTCAGCCGGGTCAATGAATTAACGAGCGGGGAAGAACGACGATGACCGAGTTTCAGATCGCGGCGATCCTGGTCACGCTGGCCGCCGTTTTCGGGCTGGTGAACCATCACTACCTGCGCCTGCCGACGACGATCGGATTGGCGGCCATAGCGCTCGTCGCCTCGCTCGGCGTTCTAGCCGTCGATTTGCTGGTGCCGAGTGTTCCCATTGCCGACACAATCCGAGAGCAGGTGCGCGAGATCGATTTCTATCGCACCGTTATGGAAGGGATGCTTGGGCTGCTGCTGTTCGCTGGCGCGCTCGACGTCGACATAGAGGATTTGAAGGCGAACAAGGGTGCCATCGCCGTCATGGCTTCCATCGGCGTGGTGATCTCGACCTTGATCGTCGGGTTCGGGTTCTCATGGATTGCCGGTGTGCCGATCGCGGTGGCGTTGGTTTTCGGCGCCTTGATCAGCCCAACCGACCCGGTCGCCGTGCTCGGTATCCTGAAAACCGTAAAGGTGCCGATCAGTCTTAAAACCAAAATCGCCGGCGAAAGCCTGTTCAACGACGGCGTCGGTGTGGTGTTGTTTCTTATTCTCGCCGCCGTCGCCTTTCCTGAGACCAATGGCGGTGAGCCGATGGGCGTCGGAGCCGCGAGCAAGCTGTTCCTGATGGAAGCGGTCGGCGGCGCGGTCTTGGGCGGTGTCGCCGGATGGCTCGCCTATATTGCCATCCGGCAGGTCGATGAGTACACGCTTGAGGTTACGATCACTTTGGCGCTGGCTATGGGGGCTTATGCTTTGGCCGGTGCGCTGCATTTAAGCGGCCCAATCGCGGTCGTCGTCGCGGGGCTTTTCATAGGCAACCACGGCACTAGCTTTGGCATGAGTGAGAAGACCCAGGAACACGTGCGCACCTTCTGGCACCTGATCGATGAGATCTTGAATGCAGTGCTGTTCCTGTTGATCGGTGTCGAAGTGGTGGCGCTGGATCTGGGGGTCGGCTTGACCACCGCCCTATTGGCGATCCCCCTGGTGCTGTTCGCGCGATTTATATCGGTCGGCACCACGGTGACAGGTCTCCGGATATTCCGGGATTTCACGCCGGGTGCGGTGCCGGTGATGACCTGGGGCGGGCTCCGAGGCGGCATCTCAGTGGCGCTGGTGCTCTCCCTACCCGAGGGCGAATGGCGCCCGGTCCTGTTCGCTGCGACCTACGCTGTGGTGGTGTTCTCGATCCTGGTTCAAGGCCTGACCGTGCGCCGGGCCATTAAGAGGTTCGTTGGCTGATGTGAGGGAGCGCCCTTCGACACGGGCTTCGGCAAGCTCAGCCCGGCTCAGGATGGCGAAACACTTGTATTGTATTCGTCATCCTGAGCCGGATCGAGAGAGTGAAGTGAGCCGAGATCCGTGTCGAAGGGCGCTCGCCCTAATTCAGCTCCCCGGAACCACCCCGGCCGGCAGGCTTTCGATGTGTGAGCAAATCTCGCCCGGGCGGGTGAGCCAGATCTTGTCGCGATGCTCAGCGATGTGCTTGAGCGCCCGGCGGAGCTGGCGGATGCGGTACGGCCGGCCGACCACAAACGGATGCAGCGAGATCGGACAGACCAGCGGCTGACCTTCGGATTGCTCAAGCATCTCGTCGAAGCCGTCGATGATCATGTCGCTGAAGGCTTCCGAGGTGTAGCCGTACCAGACAATGCCGCGGGTATCGTTATTCTCGATCGGATAGGGCATCGAGAGGATGCGGCCGTTTCGGGTTTTCATCCAAATCGGCTGATCGTCACTGGTCCAATCCATGAAGTACTTGTAGCCGGCCTCCTGCAGCAGGTCCGGCGTGACAGCACTATTGGAGAGCCACGGGCTCATCCATCCGGTCGGTGCCTTGCCTTCCTGCTCCGTGATGGTCTTTGTAACCTCGGTGATATAGGCGGCTTCATCGGCTTCCGACAGGCCTTCCTGGATGTCGGAATTGGTGACGCCGTGGCCCAGAATCTCATCGCCACGCGCACGCATGCGTCCTGGAATATCGGGGGCGACATCGTAGATGCTGGTGTTCATCTGCGCTTCGATCGGAATGTCGAACTCATCGAACAGATCCATCAGGCGCCAGTATCCGACCCGGTTGCCATAGTCGCGCCAGGAATAAATCGAATGGCTGTTGGCCTGCTCCGGCGGCGCGATGGCGGCACCCTTGCCTTCGCCAAAGCTGAAGGCCTCGACATTGATCGCGACATAAACCGCAAGGCGGGTTCCGTTCGGCCACTCGTAGGTTGGGCGGCTCTGGATGTTGGAATATTCGTAGCGACCGTGGCTGCGGATCATGGGGAAACTCCTTCAGAATAAACGTCGAAAAGAGTTTGGCACGAAATCACTCAGACGCGAACCTCATGGGCAACCGGGAAGTCCTCGACCAAGCAGGCGTGCGTGACCAGGCCGGTGTCCGGGCGCCAGACATGCAGGTGGAAGCTTGGTGGCTCCATGATGATCCGAAACGCCTGGCTGCTTTCCAGCGATAATGCGATCTGATGCGCCGGGCCCGGAGCGGCGGTGACCATGGTTCCGGCCCAGCGCCGATGGATGGTTCGGTGGACGTGACCGCAAATCACCCGCTCGATATTGGCGTGCATCGCGACGATTTTCTCCAGCGCTTCACTCCCTTCGACAAGCCCGATCGAGTCCATCGCAATTCCGAGCGGGCAGGGCGGGTGATGCAGGGCGATCACCGTTGGATCTTCGGGCCGCTCGGCAAGGCGCGTCTGCAACCAGTCGAGACGTTCGGCGCAGAGATGACCGTAGGTTTTCCCCTCGACCAGGGTGTCGAGGCAGAGCAGGCGGAGTGGGCCGATGTCGGATTCGTACTGAAGAAACCCGCTGGCCGGCAGATAGTCCGTGGAGGCGAAAACCTCTCGCATGGCGTCGCGCGCATCGTGATTGCCCGGCAGCATGCGAACCGGAAATTCGAGCGGTGCCAGGAGCTCTGCCAGAAGGCTATAAGCCTCAACCGCGCCATTATCGACCAGATCCCCGGTCAAAAGCAGTACGTCGGGTGCTGGGTCTAGACGGCCAATAGCGGCAACCGCTGCAGACATGAAGGCGGCGGTATCAACTTTGCCGAAAGTCAGTTCACCACCGGTCCGCAGATGCAAATCCGTGAGTTGTGCGATAATCAAGGTCCGGATTCCTTTCAGGTGATTCGCCACCAAACCGGGCAGCTCGGCCACTACTTTACATCACATAATCAATATCTTAAGCGCGGCTATGGCAATTGTATTCGCGATCTGTGGTAATCTCCATACACCTACTTGATCAAGCAGAGTTCGGATCTATTTCTTATCACATTGGACGTAATCGCGTGTCAGGGGACGCGCGGTGACGGGATTCGAACCGAACATACAGCGGGGGACCTGGGTCAATGGCCGCAATACTAAGTAATCTTCGCAATACCGTAATCGCCGGATTGGTGCTGACCATCGTTATGGTCCTCATCCTTTCCGTCAAGTATCCGGGCACTTTTGCCGTCGACCACGCCTGGGGAACCTTTGTCGTCCGCTGGCTGCACGTCCTGAGCGGCGTGATGTGGATTGGTCTGCTCTGGTACTTCAACTTCGTGCAGATCCCGAACATGCCGAATATTCCGGACGATCAAAAGCCGGCAATCGGCAAGGTCATCGCACCGGCGGCTCTCTACTGGTTCCGTCATGGTGCCATGGCGACCATCATCACCGGCCTGCTTTTGGCCTTCATGAACGGTTACCTGATCGAGGCGCTTTCGCTTGGACTGGGTGACGGTGTTGGTAAGCATACCGCGATCGGCATCGGCATGTGGCTTGGCGCCATCATGTGGTTCAATGTCTGGTTTGTCATCTGGCCGAACCAACAGAAAGCGCTTGGCATGGTCGAGGTCGAGGCCGATGCAAAAGCTGCGGCGGCGCGTACGGCGATGCTGTTCTCGCGCACCAACACGATGCTTTCCTTCCCGATGCTCTATGCCATGGTATCGGCGCAAAACCTGTACTAAGCATACGTTACCGTTATCTGGGGCCGGCTCCATCATGGGGCCGGCCCCAACTATTTTGCGCTGGATGTCGCAACTCATCATTCCAAAGTGACGCGACTGGCCCCAATATGACGCGAGTGACCTTGGGCTTTGAGCCTCTGCTTTCGCTCTAAGAAGCCTGGACTCGACAACGCGTCGCTTCCGTCGTGCAATGGCCGAAAATTTGCTCTCAACGGAGGACCCGATGCGTATCGTCATCGCCATGATGAAGCACGAAACCAATACCTTTTCGCCTGTACCGTCGCCGCTGTCGCGCTTTACGAGAGACGGGGGAGGCGAGCCGCCGCGCGGGCAGGCAGCCTACGATGCGTTCAAAGGCACCGGTACCTCGATGGCTGCCTTTATAGACTTGGCGGAAGAAGCCGGCGCTGAAATCGTCACGCCAATTGCCGCCTCTGCTGCACCTTCTGGCAAAGTCCCAACCGATGTCTTCAATGCCATGGCCGGGCCAATCTGCGAGGCGGTCGAGGCCGGGTGCGACGCGGTCCTGCTCGACCTGCATGGCGCCATGGTGGTTGCTGACTACGATGACGGCGAGGGCGAGCTCTTACGGCGGCTCAGAGAGATCAACGCCGATGTGCCAATCGGTGTGGCGCTCGACATGCACACCAACATGTACGATCACATCGTCAACAATGCGACGGCGCTCGCCGGGTTCCAGACCTACCCGCATCTCGACGGCTATGAAACCGGTATCCGTGCCGGCAAGCCGATCATGGCACTGATGCGTGGTGAGGTTACGCCCACCATGGCCTGGGGCAATCGGCCGATGCTGCCGCATGTCATGCGACAGGGCACTGCGGACGAGCCCAACAAGGGCCTACAGGAGCGCGCCCGCGAAATGGAGAGCCAGGGCGCTCTCGCGGTCAGTCTATTCACCGGCTTCCCGCATGCCGATATCACCAATGCCGGGCTCAGCGTCGTGGTCGTCACCGATGGCGATATGGCCCAGGCAGAGGCTTGGCGCGACGAACTGCTGGACAGGGCTTGGGCCGAGCGTGAGGCGTTTGTCTATAAGATTGAGCCGTTGGAAGAGTCGTTAGCACGGGCCAAGGCGGCAGGCGATGCCGGCGAACCTGGCGACAAGCCGGTCGTGCTGCTTGACCATTACGATAACGCCGCATCCGGCGGCACCATGGACAGCACCACCGTGCTTGCCGGCATCCTCGCCAGTGGGTTCGATGACATGGTTGCTTTCGCGGTCCATGACCCAGACTCGGTTCAAATCATGGCGGCGGCTGGCGTCGGCAACGAGGTGACGCTCGATCTCGGCGGTAAGACCGATATGCCATCGATCGGTGAGAGAGGCCAACCGGTTAAGGTGACCGGACGGGTAAAATTGATATCGGATGGCCGCTTTCGCAACCGGGGGCCGGCTAGCAAGGGTGTCCAGATGGATATGGGGCCGACCGGTGTGCTGGAAATCGGCGGCGTTCAGATCATCGTCATCTCCCGACACCAGGAACCGAATGACCTGAATGCCTTCCTTTCGCTTGGCATCGACCCACGCGAGAAACGCTATGTCATGTTGAAGAGCCGAATTCACTATCGCGCCGCCTTCAGCGATCTGGCGCGTGAGGTGGTTGAATGTGCGGGCACGGGTGTTTGCACGTCGGATTACGACCAGCTCACGTTTGAGAACGTGCGCCGGCCGATCTATCCACTGGATTTGGCCAATCAACCCGACTGACGGTCTAGGATTTGGCGAAGGTCGACCCGCCGTTTACGCGGCGGATCGATCCTCGGCGGGCCCGAAATGGACACCGTAAATCCCGTCACCGATTCTGACGACACTTGCCGATACCTCTCCTGAATCCGGTAAATCCAGAAGAATTTGGGCACCGACCGGAAGGGCTACGTCCGTAACCAGCGCTGCCCCATCGGCTGAGCGATTGGATAAGGTGCAGTCATACCAAGTGTTCCCGTGTTTTAGGCGGGCCGGGTGCTCGACGAGGCTGCGCGCTTCTTCCCGGCGATTGCCGGCAACGGACTCGCGAACGATACGGGTCAGCCGCTCCTGAAGCCCTTTAATTTGCGTCGAGGTCTCGGTAGCGGACGACCGGACCTCTTGAGACAATGTCCCTGTCTCGTCGGCGGCTTGGGCGACGCTGGTGATGCTGCGCGAGACATCTTGGGTACCAGTTGCCGCCTCGGCCACATTGTTGGCAATCTCGCGGGTGGTTTGATTTTGCTCTCGCATGGCTTCGGCGATTTCAATGGCGATTGTGTTTACGCGTCCGATCGTTTCACCGACTTGCGATATGACCCGGACCGCTTCTCCGGTCGCACTCTGCATATCATCGATTTGACCGCCGATCTCTTGCGTCGCGTTCGCAGTTTGGTTGGCCAGGTTTTTCACTTCAGAGGCAACCACCGAGAACCCTTTTCCGGCATCGCCTGCGCGGGCGGCTTCGATCGTGGCGTT
>JABIRP010000316.1 GCA_018699735.1 Rhodospirillaceae bacterium
AAGTATGGTGTCCCCGGAATTCCGGAATTCCGTACTGTACCCAGATGGACCCTAAATGGTTCTGGTCCGGCGTCAGCAATAACTAGAGCACCGATAAAATGCCTCCCAGAGCGTAGGGCAACCGGCTGGGAGCGTAATTGGGTGAATAGCGGGACAAGGCGAGGGTTCAGGTAGGCCTTTTAACCGCCGTCCGCTTCGACCGGTTCGTCCGCATTGTACCGGGAAATCAAAAAAGCGGAACACAGGCACAAAATCGATGCGATCACTAAAGCCAGGAAAGTAAGGAAGAACGCTACCAGCCCTATTCCCGTCAGCAACAAAAGACCGGCGGGCAACAGCAGCCAGAAGCCGAGTCTCTTGAATTTCTTTCTTTCAATCTCGGTAAAATTATTTTTGGCCTTTCGAAAAATTATCGCAATCCTAACCAGGAAAAATGTTTCGACTATGATCAAAGCGGCCCAAAATTCTCCGCCACGGTCTAGACCTGCATTGAAAGCATTCTCAGCATTGTCAATAACGCTGATGGCCAAGACAACCATCGACAGGCTAATGAGAATTTTGGGAGCTAGCACATTCTGTCTCAATCTTCCGCTTCATAGAGTTCCAAGTTTGGCGTTGCCGTAGGCAACTTCGCAACCGCCAAACTTGAAGAGCGTACCATCTGGAGCGCCGCCAAGACATATGCGAGGCACGGCATCCTGAGACCCGGCAAGAGGGTTCTCCGGGCAAGGCAGGCGGTGGCAAGGAAACGAAGCCCGACAAAATGTCGTCTTTCGCCCAATCCGCTGCCTCCAAGTTTGGCTTAAACAAGCGATCCATCCAACGCGCGACCCGCCGCGCCGCAACATCACCGCCGATCTGGACGGTTGCCAGGAGGAGGCGTATCGTGCCGCCGGGCGTGAGCGACCGTTTGGGACATAGAGTTGGCCGGGGCCTGCCTTTGCTAGGTTTGAGGGGAAATTCCGGGTCACCGAATCCCCGACTGCAGGTTGACATCGTGATCGCCTGTTTATCGGAAACGGTTTCTGAAAAATCAGCGAGGTCAAGATTGACTGGAATGACTTACAGCCCATCGCTGTATGGGTTATCATTCTCTCACTTGGGGTGGAATAGTCGGCGGTCCTGTATCAGGATCTCAAGATTTGACGCCGTCGACACTGCGGAGGGTGCGCTATCATGAGAATGCGCGAGGACTACAGAAGCATCAAGGGGCCTGAAAAAGCAGCTATCCTGCTTATGTCCTTGGGTGAAGAATCATCCGGCAAGATCTTCGCTTCGCTGGACGATGAGGAGATTAAGGAAATCTCTGGGGTCATGGCCTCGCTGGGAACGGTCAGTTCCAACGTGATGGAGCGCCTGTTCGTCGAATTCGCCGAGCAAGTTTCCTCGACCGGCTCGCTGGTCGGCTCGATGTCGAGCACCGAGCGCCTGCTGGCTAAAACGATCGGTGCCGATCGCGCTGCCGAGATCATGGAAGAAACCCGCGGCCCCGCCGGCCGCACCATGTGGGACAAGCTCTCGAACGTGAACGAGCAGGTCCTGGGTAACTTCCTGAAGAACGAATATCCGCAGACCGTGGCAGTTATCCTAGGCAAGATCGAACAGGCTCACAGCTCGAAAGTGCTGGCCATCCTGCCCGAGAACTTCGCCATGGAAGTGGTGATGCGCATGTTGCGCATGGAGTCGGTGAACAAGGAGATCGAGCAGGACGTGGAGCGCGTTTTGCGCACAGAGTTCATGTCGAACCTGGCGCGTACCAACCGTCGCGACCCGCACGAGGTGATGTCCGAGATCTTCAACAACCTCGACCGGGCGACCGAGAGCCGGTTCCTGACGGCACTCGAAGAACGCAACAAGGACTCGGCCGAAAAGATCCGCGCATTGATGTTTACCTTCGAGGATCTGAGCGGCTTGGACCCGGCCGGCGTACAAACGCTGCTGCGGGCGATCGACAAGGACAAGTTGACGATCGCGCTCAAGGGCTCGTCGGAAGAATTGAAGGACCTGTTTTTCTCCAACATGTCGGAACGTGCCGCCAAGCTGCTGCGCGAGGACATGCAGGCGCTTGGTCCAATGCGGCTGAAGGATGTTGAGGATGCACAGACAACGATGGTGCAGTCGGCCAAGGATTTGGCAGATCGCGGCGAGATCGTCATCGGTGGCACCGGCGGAGATGACGCGCTGGTCTACTAAGTCTGGCCCTCGTGCCCAGTGAAATCGCCGCGCGCATTAGGCTGTTGCCGGACAAGCAGCGTGAAGCCGAATTGGCCGCGCGTGTCGCAGCGGCGTAGGACATGGGAACCTAATCCGCTCGACCAGCGCCCCAACCGCGCGAGAGCTGTATCGGCGATGTCCTCAGCCGTCAGGCAACAGGCGCCAACTTGAATGGGCTGCGTATTTTCGCCAGATGGCATTCGAGAAACTGAGCAAGTTCTGGGTGGCAAATTCTGGGGCGGCAAGTTCTGGGCAAGTTCTGGGGACACCCTACTTAATTATCCCTCACTCCCGCACTCTTCTAGTCCTCGAAGGCCCCATGCCGCCGCCATTGTGCGTCCTTCGAGGCTCGCTCCGCTCGCACCTCAGGATGACGCAAAGGGGGTGAATGACGTTATGATCGAGAGCAACGCCAGCAATAGTCACTCACTAGCAGGGTAGGATGTGCTCATAGTCACCGAGATTGCTGGCGACCAATCTTTCGGCGTCCTTAAAGTCCGGCACCATGAGGATGTGGTCGACAATCTCTCCATCATCGGAAAGCGGCAAGCGGATGACGTTGTAATCTTCCGTTGGCTCCAGCTTTGAGGTGAACGTCCAACGCGCCAAGGTCGGGCACTTATTCTCGACCACGAATTTGAGGTGGATCTGCAGCAAACTGCCGAATTTTTCCGGCCTCAATGTGTCGAGAAAGCGCTCTTTTATTCCTGCCCCATGAACCCGGGACGTCTCCTGTCCGGCGATACGATAACGAAACCTGTCCACGTCTTTGACATGCTCCGCCAAAGCGATGAACGGCAGGATATTTGGAATTTCTTCGGGCTTAATGTCGCCCCGCGCCGGCATCACCCGATCGGCTTTCTTCTCGAGCCAGTAGTCGTAGATCCGATGAATATTTTCGCCAACCTCGCTGCTTGGCGGAAGCGTCAGATAGGTATGGTCAACGTCATCTATCTGTTTCATCGGCGATGCTCATTTAACTCAACTCGCTAGATACACAGCTAACCCATCCGGCCATAGAGCGCAATCAGGCGTTCCCAATGTCGCTCGGCGGCGGGTTTATCGTAAATCTTGCGGCCGGGGAAGGCAAAACCGTGGTGGACGCCCGGATGGACCTCCAACTCGCCGCGCGCACCGGACGCATCGAACAGCCCGCGCAATTCCTCAACCATGTCCAAGGGCGCCAAATCATCGTGCTCGGCGCAGGAGATGTAAAGCTCACCCTTGGTTTGGGCGAACGTCAGATGCGGGCTTTCCTCGGCATCGTTGACCAACCAGGTGCCATAAAACGAGGCGGCTGCTCCGATGCGGTCCGGGTAACGCGCGGCGGCGGCCAAGGAATACGGCCCACTCATGCAGTAGCCATGGGTGCCGACGGGACCGTCGGATGCCGCATCGTGCCCATCGACAAAGGCGAGCATGGCGCCCACATCCTCCATCACCGGCGGGATCGTCATCTTGGTGCGCACCGCGCGCATTCGGGCTTGCTCCGCACTTCCTTTGTCCAGCACGTCGGGGCCGTATTTGGTATCGCGGCCGGCGCGGTAGTAGAGGTTTGGCAGAACCACGAAATACCCGACCGTCGCCAACCGACGCGCCATGTCATAGAGCTCCTCGCGGATGCCAGGCGCGTCCATCAACATCAGGATCGCGGGAAACGGCCCATCGCGCTCGGGATGACAGACGAAGGTCTCCATGGCGCCGTCAGCGGTGGTGAGGTCGAAGATTTCTTCTTTCATCGAGCTAGACTCCGGGTGGTTCGATTGCGCACGATAACAAGATCACCCCCCATCACGCTCCCCATCACGCTCCCCGGCGCTTCACCATGTTCGGGCCCTCGAAGGTCATGACCGATTCGTCGTGCTGGTTGTAGGTCGTGTAGCGCATACGCACGATGCCGATCTCGGGGCGCGACTTGCTCTCACGCCTTTCCAGGATTTCCGCCTCAACCCGAAGCGTGTCGCCCGGTCGTACCGGCTTCGTCCAGCGCACATTATCCATACCGCCGGACCCGGCGTTGGTTGTCTGCAGTCCGTTTGCCTGCCAGAACAACCGAAAACTAACCGCCAGCGTTTGAAAACCGGATGCGATCAGCCCACCGAACATGCTCTCCTCGGCATCTGGTTTGGAGATATGAAACGGTTGCGGGTCGTACTTCCAGGCGAAATCGACAATCTCGCTTTCGGTCAGGGTCTTACGCTGGCTGCCGAGGATCGTGCCCGGTTCCAGGTCTTCGTAATATACCGGCGGATGCATGTCACAAATCCCCAGATCAGCCTAAGGCCTGGACGATGGCGTCGCCCAAATCCGAGGTCGCCGCCTGGCCTCCCATATCCGGCGTCTTCGGCCCGCCCTCGGCGACCGCCCGCTCGCAAGCCGCAACGATGGCGTCGGCGGCCTCTTGGTGGCCGTGGTGCTCCAGTAGCATGGCACCGGACCAGATCTGGCCGATCGGGTTGGCGATGCCCTTGCCGGCGATATCGGGGGCCGAGCCGTGTACCGGCTCGAACATTGAGGGATAGTCGCCCTCGGGGTTGATGTTGGCGGACGGTGCGATGGCGATGGTCCCGGCCAAGGCAGGGCCAAGATCCGAGAGGATGTCACCAAACAGGTTCGAGCCGACGACAACATCGAACCAATCCGGATGCATGACGAAATTCGCCGCCAGAATATCGATGTGATACTTGTCGGTCGCAACCCCCGGATACTCAGAGGAGATCGCCTCAAAGCGCTCATCCCAATACGGCATCGTGTGGATGATGCCGTTGGATTTGGTGGCGCTGGTCACCTTTTTCTTGCCGACCCGCTGGCAAAGCTCAAAGGCGAAACGGATGATACGGTCGGTTCCGCGGCGGCTGAAGATGCTCTGCTGCACCGCCATCTCTTGATCCGTACCTTCGTACATGCGGCCACCGATTTCAGAGTACTCACCCTCATTGTTCTCTCGGATAACCCAGAAGTCGATGTCTTCCGGCCCGCGATTGGCGAGCGGACACGGCATGCCCGGTAACATCCGCACCGGGCGAAGGTTGACGTATTGGTGCATCTCACGACGGATAGGGATCAGCAGGCCCCAGAGTGACACGTGGTCCGGCACACCTGGAAACCCGACGGCACCAAGGAAGATCGAGTCGAAGGCCTTCAACTGCTCGATACCATCCTCCGGCATCAAGGCGCCGGTCTTGTGAAACCGCTCGCAGCTCCAGTCGAATTCGGTGAACTCATAGTCGATGCCAAACTTGCGGCCGGCCGCCTCCAGCACCTTGATGCCCTCGGGGATGACCTCCCAGCCGATACCGTCACCGGGGATGACCGCGATCTTGAGCTTGCTCATTTGGATGTTCCTTGTCGTAGGTGCTTTGACTGAGACGCGATGCGAGCCCGGATCATATGGACCCGCACGCCGCAGTCAAAGGCCCTAACGTTTCCCATACTGATTTTCGTATGTGGGGCCCTGAGATCGGCGCTGGCCCATAATTTCAAATACGAGCGCGATTTCGTCGGACAGACAATCGATATATTTGATTTTCACCAAGGCGTGCAAAAGAACCCGCTTAAATCTCAATCTCACCCTTGAGATAGAGGACGGCACGGCCTGATATTTCCACCCGCCCGCCGCCAACTCGGCACCGCAGTTCGCCGCCCCGCTCGGAAATCTGATGCGCAACCAAGTCGGACTTACCCAACCGGTCAGCCCAATACGGAGCCAAGATCGAATGGTTGGAACCAGTAACAGGGTCCTCGTCGATACCATGGTTCGGGGCGAAATAGCGCGAAACAAAATCAATCTCATCGCCGGGCGCCGTCACGCAGACTGAAACATC
>JABIRP010000317.1 GCA_018699735.1 Rhodospirillaceae bacterium
GAAGTAGGCGCCACCTTAGATCGGAAAACAGTTTCGGCGGAGGACCGGCTCTCCGTGTTCGAAAGTCCCGGCCCTCCACAAAACAAATTCAGAGCGCTGCAAGACACGCTTGGTCAAGGCGATCGAGCATCAAATCAATTTCATCCTCGGATACCGTCAAGGCTGGCATAAATCGCAGGCTGTCCGGGCGAGGTGCATTGAGAAGCAGGTTCCGATCTAGTGCCGCCGCGACGATCTCCGAGGCGCGTGGCTGACCAACATCAAGCGCCAGCAGTAAGCCCTCGCCGCGTGTAGTGCCCAGACCATGGCGATTGGACAACGCCTCAAGTCCAACCTGGAGGTGGCCCGATCTGGCCCTCACAGTTTCCAAAAATCCGGGCCACCGCAAGGTGTCTAGCACCGCCTGGCCAGCCGCCATCATCAACGGGTTTCCGTTGAACGTGCCGCCTTGATCCCCGTGAGCAAAACAGGACACCGCCTCGCTGGCGAGCAGGGCCGCCAAGGGAGCGCCGCCGCCCATGCCCTTGCCGAGGGTCATTATATCGGGCCGCACCCCCAAACCCTGGAAAGCAAACATCTCTCCGGTCCGGCCCATACCGGTTTGGATCTCATCCAGGATCAGCAGAGCCCCGCGCGCCTCGGTCAGAGCGCGCGCCACCTGGAGATATTCGTGGGACACCGGGAAGACCCCGGCCTCGCCCTGAATGGGTTCCAGCATCACCGCGACCGTGCGCTCACCAACCGCTGCCGAGAGTGCGTCGATATCGTTGATCGGAACCTTTACGAACCCTGGTACCTTGGGCTCAAAGATTACGTCCCACCCGGGCTTGCCCGAAGCCGACATGGTCGCGAGCGTACGGCCGTGAAAACCACCGTCGAGAGTGACGATTTCATAGGCGCCGCCCATATGAAGATCGCCCCATTTACGAGCGAGCTTGATCGCGCCCTCATTCGCTTCACCGCCGCTGTTGGTAAAGAATACGCGCTCCAGACCGCTAACCTCGGCCAGGTCCTTGGCCAGACGCAGCATCGGTTCGTTCAGGAATGCCGGGCTGCAGTTGATCAGCTTTGCGGCTTGCTCTGAAAGTGCGCGAACCAATACATCCGGCGAATGCCCAAGGCAGTTGACTGCCCATCCTTGGACGAAATCCAAGTAGCGTTCGCCGGACTGGTCCTCCAGCCAGGACCCTCGGCCAGCGGAAAAGATGATTTCGGGCCGCTTGGTGATATCCATGAGAGCTGTGGTGGTGTTCTGGTAATTCGACATGTCCTGTATCCCATTGCCTGCCGGCTATCTGCCGGTGATTGAGGTCTCCAACTGATCGCGGTCTCGGACAAGCTTCGTCGTCGCCGCAAATCTGGCTGGAAAGCTCCAGAACTCTGGGAATGGAATGCGCCGGAATTCGACCGAGTTCTTTGATTTCTCTTGTGCATATCGCTCGTCCTTCGAGTGCTTGAGCCGAGGACATAGACGCACGTTCCCGCTCGACCGGTCGCTCGGCGGGGTGATTTCGTCTCGTTTGAAATTGGGTAAATGAGTCCGATCGCACGCCCTTTAGGGGGTGCGGCGTCGCAAGGCCTTATGTGCGTTCGAACAGATCATGGGCGCAGCATAGAGATGTGACGCCCGTTTGCAAACGGCAATGGCCCACATCACACACCCATCGGGCCCTCGGTGAAAGCGGCGAAATTGGTCTGTCCCTCGACCTCGCGCCAATGATTAAGCGCCCAATGCACCGTCGGGAACGCGAGATCGGACCAAGGAATTTCGTCCCAGCTATAAAAGCCGACCTCTTGGGTTTCCTCAGCCGCCGAGACGTCGGGGGATAGCAACCGAGCGCGGTAGATCATTTGGATTTGGCTGATGCGCGGAATGCTGTAGACGCCCAGCAATGCGTCGATCTCGATCTCTGCGTCTGCCTCTTCCCTTGCTTCACGCATCGCACCCTCCATCATGGTCTCGCGCAATTCCATGAAACCGGCCGGGATGGTCCAGTACCCGCGCCGAGGTTCTATATCTCGCTTGCAGAGCAGGAATTTATCCTCCCACGTGCAGACGGCACCAACCACGACCCGTGGGTTGACGTAGTTGATGAAACCGCATTCGCCGCAGACGAGCCGTTCGCGATTGTCCCCTTCGGGAGTCCGGCGATGGATCGGTCCCTGCGGCGTGCTCGGATGTTCGCTGGTCATTGACTGGTCTTTCTATCGGGCTGGTCTTTCTATTGGGAGCACAATCTCCCACGCTATTCTCGCGCAAATAAAACGCCGCGTCACGGGGACGCGGCGGACAAATTGCTAAATCTGGATGTCAGGATCAGGCGACGATGTCGATCTTGTCGTTCGATCCGGCATGGCGCGAGACCTCGCGCTCCTTGGCATTGCGTTCTTCTTCGGCGCGCTGGTTCAATTGCTGCAAAGCCCGGCGCTCTCTGGCCGACAAAACGGCAGAAAGTGTTTCCGGCTCAACCCCGTCATTCTTTTCGCGGTCGACCGGTCGCGGCGCCACCAGCATGTTGGTTGGGGACGCAGGCATATGATGGACAATCGGTTGAACCATAATACCTCCAGATCGAGTAGGGTATTCCTTTTAGCCCCAACCGTCAATATTTGACCGTAGCCGCTTGATATTTCAAGTTTCCAATGCTGCAACCCCCGGCAGGGTTCGGCCTTCCAGCCACTCCAAAAATGCACCGCCAGCGGTCGAAACATAGGTCAGTCGATCGACCACATCCGCTTGCCCAAGCGCTGCGACCGTATCGCCGCCGCCGGCCACCGAAATCAGCGACCCGGCCGCCGTCAATTCCGCCACCCGGTAGGCTAGTGCCATGGTTCCGGCATCGAACGGACTGGTCTCGAAGGCACCGACCGGGCCATTCCAGACCAAAGTCCGGCACGCACCCAGGACTTGCGAGATATCGGATATCGAGGCCGGACCGATATCAAGGATCATCTGGTCTTCCGGCACGGCATCGATAGCGACCGTAGAGGTTTCCACCCCGGCCGCGAGCGCGCCCGCTACGACCGCGTCGCTCTGCAGGACGATCTGGCACCCAGATTGTTTTGCTTTGGTTTCGATCTCGCGGGCTGTATCCGCCAGATCGCGCTCGGCAAGCGAAGTGCCAATTGCAATCCCACGCGCATACAGGAAGGTATTCGCCATACCACCGCCAATGATCAGGCGATCAACCTTGCCAACCAGGTTGCCGAGCAGGTCGAGTTTCGTCGAAACCTTGGCGCCGCCGACGATGGCAGCGACCGGGCGGGTTGGGTCTCCCAGCGCCTTGGAAAGTGCTTCAAGTTCCGCCTGCATCAGCCGCCCGGCATACGCTGGCAGGACCTGGGCGATGCCAGCGGTTGAAGCATGCGCCCGGTGCGAGGTGGAAAATGCATCTCCGACGACCGCGTCCCCGAGCTGAGCCAGGGCGGCGACGAACTCCGCGTCGTTGGCCTCTTCACCGGCGTGATATCGTAGGTTCTCCAGCAGTGCGACCTCCCCCTCAGCGAGATCGCTAACCACTCGCTCCGCCTCGGGCCCGATACAGTCCGCAGCGAACCTGACCGACGCGCCGCCGAGAGCCTGACTGAGCGGCTCGACCAGCGGTGCCAAAGACATCGAAGGCTCGCGTTTGCCTTTTGGGCGCCCGAAATGCGAGAGGACAACGACCTTGGCACCCTTGTCCATCAACTCTCGCACGGTCGGTGCGGCGCGTTCGATCCGGGTCGCGTCGGAAACCCGGCCATCCTGCATCGGTACGTTCAGGTCAAGGCGCAACAGCACGCGCTTACCTTTGGCGTCGAGGTCGTCGAGAGTGCGGAAACCCGCCATGTCAAAAATCCTTGGAGCTGGACTATTTGTAAGGATCAGCCGCGTCGCGTAGCCCGTCGCCAAAGAAATTGAAAGCGAGAACGACGAGAATGACCGGGATGACCGGCGTCATGATCCAGGGGTAAAGCTCGACGGCGTTGATATTCTGAGCCTCGGTCAAAAGCACACCCCAGGAGGTGATCGGTGGCCGCAAACCAAGCCCGAGGAAACTCAGCGCCGTCTCACCGAGGATCATCGACGGGATCGACAACGTTGCGGACGCGATCAGGTGGCTCATGAAGCTCGGCAACAGATGGCGGGCAATGATCCGCTTGGGCTTGGCGCCCATGAGCTGGGCTGCGACCGCAAAGTCCTCCTCGCGCAGCGCTAGAAGCTTCGAGCGCACCGCCCGCGCCAATCCGGTCCAATCAAGTAACCCCAAGATCAGCGTGATCCCGAAATAGATCAAGATCGGGCTCCAGGTCACCGGTAAGGCCGCCGAAAGCGCCATCCAAAGTGGCAACTCCGGGAACGAACGGATGATTTCGATCACCCGCTGCGTCAGGTCATCGATCCAACCGCCATAATATCCGGCCAAGCCACCAATCGTCAGACCGAGGACGAAGCTGACCACAATCCCAATCAGACCAATCGTCATCGAGATCCGCGTGCCGTACATAATGCGTGAGACCATGTCCCGGCCAAGCCGATCGGTGCCGAGGAGAAACATGGTCCCATTCTCGGCCGGGCAAACCAGGTGCAGACTGCCTTCGATAAAGCCCATCGCCTCGTATTTGTCACCACTACAGAAGAACCGAAGCTTCTCGACCTTGTTTGGGTTCGGCGTGTAGACCCGTTTCAACGTCCGCATGTCGAGCTCGTAATCGAGACCGAAGACGAAGGGCCCGATAAACTCGCCGTCGTTAAACAGATTGATCGATTGCGGTGGCGCGTAGATGTGGTCCGTGTGCCGAGTGGCGAGCGTATAGGGCGCCAGAAACTCGGTGACCACGATGGATGCGTAAACCAAGATCAGGAATAAACCCGAGACCACGGCGAGGCGGTGGCGTTTCAACTTCCA
>JABIRP010000318.1 GCA_018699735.1 Rhodospirillaceae bacterium
CGTCGAAATCGATCAGTTCGAGGACATCATCGGGCGCCACTTCAAACAACCGGCAGAGGGCCTCGGCAATGACAACTCACCCGCCTCGCATATGTGGCGCACGCTTCGCCGCCCGGCGAGTGCGCTGTAGTACTTTCGATCAGCGGTGACGGATTGTTAACGAATTAGCGCTATCGTTCTTTTGGTTGGTCAAGAGGCGAACAGCAACCAAAGGAACGCCCGCTCAAAGGAACGCCCGCTCGATGTCTATGAAAAGCATACCCTCCATCGCTCCCTCGAAACTGGCCAAGATGTTGAGCGAGGCGATGGCGGCACTATTACACCCGTACAAGCCCGAGCAGCGCTACATGCGCGGATCTCAGGCGCCCGAACACGAGGCCGAGCACGACTAACGTGGCAAGAGTCTTCGATGACGTCATTCCCGCGAAGGCGGGAATCCAAGAAGAGCCGGAACAAAGTGCTGGATTCCCGCCTTCGCGGGAATGACGCTTGATGCAACACTCCGCATCTAGGTTCCGCGAGGCGATCTGAGGTGCGCCAGTCCGAAGTTCTCTGGGAACTTCGTCGTCGTCGCCCAAAGATGATCACCATATAGAAATGATTTGAATGGCCGGGTTCCTGGAATAGGGAGCGGTGCGATACGCGTGCTGGGGCGAGGCTCGAAAAAGAACGGAACCGAGAACCGGTTCTGGCCACCACCGACGACCCGATGTTCGGTCGCCTTAACACGACCACCGGTCCAGTGCTCCATCAGCCCGCCGAAATTGATCGCGAAACCGTCGTCGCTCGGAGGTACGTCGATCCACTCATTGCCGGCGATGCGGGGGTTAACATGACGCGCCTGCAAGCCGCCAACGCCGCATTGCGCGAGCACGGTCAAAAGCCCACTGTCGACGTGAGCGCGGGCGACAAGTTCCACAGACTGGCCATCAATTTCGATGATCCGGCCCGGCAGATCCTCTACCGCCGGCTCTCCCTCGGGGCGCTTCGGATAATGCAACAGTCGCAAGGTCGAGATGCCGTCGTCAAAAGCATCTTGGAAAATCCTTTCATCGATCTCAAGGCTGCGAGACAAGGACGCCAGAATGCGCTGGCCGATACTCTCCATAGCACCGTAATAAGCCCGGGCCACCGACAGCCATTCAGCCGGCAACAGGGCTGGGTCCGGCAAGGGCGTCGGCTCGCAAAGCAAATCGTCGGTTCCATCGTCCGGTAAGACCCGCAGAATGTCGGGTCCGATCTCAAAGCCCTCGCGATTGCGTGCACCGCTGGAGGAAAGCGGGAACCAGCCACGATAGAGGTGTGTGTTCTCCGGCGCGAAGTTGCGCTTCCAAAGCCGGCGCTGTTCGGACTGTGGTAGGTCGAATAATTGCAACAAAACCGCACGCTCTTCCGGGCCGGCGCGCAAGCTGTTGGGATGACCAGTGATCGTCATGAACCCGATTTCGAAAGCCGCGCGAGCGATCTCGCGGTCAACCTTTTCGCGCGCGCGCTCATCGGCGGCAAACAGTGGTGCGATGTCAACAAATGGGATCTCAGCCAACCGCACACCGGTTTTGAAATCGCTTCGTGATCCGCTGCTCAAGGTTCAAAATCCAAGGCGGCCAAGATGATGAGCCCGGCGGAAGTTTCGGGAAATCTGCTTTCCGCAGAATCAACAAGAAACGGCAACATCAACCATTCACAACGACGGAAATTCATATCGGGATCAAATTTTTCAAGACGGCCGCTAAGCGGCTCTTTTGTCTCCGCAGCCCGGGCGTAATTGCCGGTCCAGTACCCGTCGCTGTTCGGTATCTGTAGATCGTCGAGCCATTTTCCAGCGAAGTTCATACCGAACATCGTGTCCACCCGGTCACCGGCCAAACGGTAATAAAACCGCTTCGCGCCCGTATGGACTTCCACGACGACGACCGAATCGAGCACGAAGAACACATCGATCGGATCGAATTTTTTCCACGCTGGCAAACCGCCCACGGGTGATAGGTTTTCCCAGTACAGATGCAGTTTTCGGAGCGATATTCCGTCGAGTTGCATTGTGCTCACGAGATCCACCGCACCGTATCCCATCTCAATTTCGTTATCGGACATCCACTGATATGATTGACCCGTAAACGCTAGACGGGAAAGCACTAACAAACCGTTAACCTATTTGTTCAGGCGCCCCAATCGCGCACTGGTGTCACCGATTTGTGATCCAGCCACACATCGACAAATCTTGTTAACGGATCGGCTGGACTTCTACACTCGGGCTTCCCCCCACATCTGGCGAGACCGGACATGGCCAAATCAGACATTCGCGCGCTCACCTTCGACACCGGCGGCACCATTCTCGATTGGCACACCGGTTTTTCCCGGGCGCTTGCAGAGGCCGGAAAACGCCGTGGGATCGAAAAGGATTGGGCGGCGATCACCAACGAGCTGCGTCGGCGATCACTGAAAGCCATGCTGAACCTCGGTGAGCACGAACCTCCGGGCCACACATTCGACGATTCCCACCGCTTCACGCTGGAAGCGCTGGTCAAGGAAGAAGGCCTGGATGCATTCACCGAGGAGGACATTCACACGATCGCTTACGACACGCCACATAACTTCAAATGCTGGCCGGACTTCCCGGCCGTGCTGCCCCGGTTGCGACAAAAATATATCTGCGCGTCTTTTACCATTTTGAGTTACCGGCTGATCATCGACACGGCGCGGGCGAACGGAATTTCCTGGGACGCGGTGCTATCTTGCGAGGGCATCGGCACATACAAGATCCTGCCGGAGGCTTATCAAGCGGCAGCGCGGTACCTGCAATTGGATGTCAACCAGGTTTGCATGGTGGCCTGCCACAATTTCGATTTGGACGCGGCCAAAGCTGTCGGCTTCAAAACCGCCTTTGTGCGCCGGCCGGACGAATGGGGTGCGGCAGGCCCGCCGGACCCAGAGCCCAACCCGATCCACGACTTCGCCGTCGACGGTTTCAAGGAACTGGCGGAGGTGTTGGGGGCGTAGAGCGCGGTCGCATTCCTCCACCAACTTCGCCGCTTCCCGGTCGCAGCGGAGCGGAGAGCCGGGATCTCGATCAGGTACGGCCGTATCATTTCCGCGAGACCCCGGATAGCTGCTTCGCGACTTCCGGGGAGCGGTGCAAGGGGGGGCGATGACTAAAGCGCCGAAAGAGGTGTCTTTGGCCGCTACGCCTGGACCCCGACCCACTGCACCGGTGCGTCGAACAAGGGCCGCAATTCGGACCATTTTTCCAAACACGCCTGGGTCCGGTCGAAGGCTTCCGGGCAGAGCCGGCCAGCATCCCAGAGCTTCACACCATCGACCGTGACCGTTGGATCGAGCACCATCCAGCAAACCTCGCCTGGCGGGTAGTCGCCGCAGGTGTGGAAATGCAGGAACCTTGGGTTGGTGAAAACCGAGTTCGACCAGCGGTCGGGGTTGTCAGCCGCATCGAGTGGATAGACACATCCTGGATGAATACCGGCGTGCCAGGAGTGGACATTGTCGCCATCGATACCGAACAGGTCCGCTACCGTTTTGGTGTGAGAGCGAACCTGTTCAACCGCGCTCGCCTCACCCTTGAGCCCCACGAGGCGACCGGAAGACACCTCGGCCATGACCGGGCTGTCGATGACCTGGGACGCAGGCTCGTAGACTTTTGAGCCGGTCGGCGTCAGGAACCGGGCGATCGCCACCTGACCGGAAAATCCGGACGCCGAGACCGGTTGCGGCACCCCCATCGGAAACCGGCGGATTGTCACATCGCCGTCGGGCTCTCGATCATCCTCGGAGGCCGCCCCTGAAATCGATGTGCCCAGGGGACAGGTGATCTCGATCCGATCAGCGCCAAGCAGGATATCGTTGACGGCGGCCTTCAGTTCCAGGAACGCCTGATGCTCGGCTCTGCCATAGCTCGAGGCCAACGTCTTGGCATCGCGGGCGTAACACATCACGCTGCGCTTGCCGGGCATGGGCGCGCCGAACCTGTCCTGATCGCCGATGCGGGAGAAGAAAACACTGCCGTCATGCGCCGCGATCGCCTCGTTCACGCCTGGGTCGCGATCATTCTCTGGCGCTCCCACTTGCACACATGTGGGATGCATTCCGAGATTGCGGGCTTCTTCGGCCACCGCCATCGGAGCGTCGAGATCGTACCAGCCAAGCGCCGGATCCTCATGCAGGATCACCACCGTCTCGCCGGATTTCAGACCAGCGCAATTGATCAACAAATTGCGAGCGCCTTCGGCAAGTTCAGGGCTCAGGGTTGCAGTTTCTGTCATATTCAATGTCTCACCTTCTGGCCTCAGCTTGCACACTTAGAAATTTAAACGCGTCGGTAATCACGGACTTAAAACCGTGGTTCAGTTCTGCGTCCAGGCTCAGGCTGTCACCAGGCTTGAGCGTGATCTCCCGCTGGCCATAGCAATAGACCGCCTCGCCCTCTAATGCATGGATGAAAACCACACCGTGACCGATATAGATTGGTGGGCGCGCATCCTGACGTCGGAGCGTGATCAGATGCGCCTCGAACTGCAGATCGCGGCGGCGATGGAATGCGAGGTTGGTGTAGTCGTGGCTATGTCCATCGGAACTCCGGGTGGACTTCAACCCCTCGCCGCGTTTGACGTGGGTTATGTCGGCGTGATGCGACGCTGTTTCCCGGAACAGGCTCACCAACGGCACATTGAGCGCGCGGCTTAGCGCGCTCAAGGTCGCAATCGAGGGCGAGACCTGGCCGTTCTCGATGCGGCTGATCATCGCCGTCGAAACCTCAGCCTGGGCCGAGAGTTGCCGCGCGGTCAGTTCCCGGTCCTCACGCAGATTGCGCAAGGCTGATCCGATCGCGAGGTCGATCAGGCCGTTCTGACTGCTCGGAGTGTTCCGAGTGCTCTGGGATTTGTTAGGCATCGGTCTCGGACGTGCGATAGGAGAAGGCCTTACCAAACCGCCAGATCAGATAATCGCCGCAAGTTATAGGGGCTTCGCCGGGGGAATAATCGGCGCCATGGACTTGGCGCGCGTCAATTAGAGTGTCTGGGTCGGGATCGAACGCGAGAACCAACGACAGCCGCTCGCGCCCTGAACTGTTCACAACGCGGTGCGGGGTCGACTTGTAGGCCCCATCGGTCCATCGCGACAACAGATCTGCGACGTTGACGATGAGGGTTCCTTCGATTGGCGGGGCGTGAATCCACTCGCCATTCGCATCCTCGACCTGCAAGCCCCCGACATCGTCCTGGCACAGCACCGTGAGCACGCCAAAATCGGTGTGCGGGCCAACGCCGAACTGCTGCTCGCCCATGTCCTCAGGCTGAGCCGGATAATAGACCAACGACGCGCGGCTAAGCGGCGTCGCACAGGTCTGCAGGAAAAAACCATCGTCGAGACCAAGACCCAACGCGAAGCCCCGCATCAGATGATGCGCCACCCGGTGGGCGTGCTGAAAGTAGTCCATCGCGTGGGCTTGCATGTCTGGCAAGAACTCCGGCCATTTATTGGCGCCGCGCAGATCATGGTCTTCCGGTGTCTTGCCCTTTTCGTCCTCGTAGCCCCAGATAAAACTCTCTTTCAGGTCGACCTTGGCGTCGTCCTGCATCTTGGCGCCACCACGGGCGAGATATCCCCGGTGCTTTGTCGAAACGGCAACTTTCCGCTTCTCGGCCTCCGGACTGCGGAAGAAATCATAGGCGGAGGTCCGCGCGGCCTCGATGGCCTCATCGGGAATACCGTGTCCACTGACGTAAATAAACCCAAGCCCCTGGCTCGCCGCATGCAGCGCCTCAGCGACGCCACTCGGATCCGTTCCATCGCGCAAGGGTGTGATATCGATGACAGGGATCGCATCCGCGTCGATTGTCTTGGCTTGGGCATAGGCCATCGGGATCTCACAAAATAAAACTATCGATTTGCGCAGTATGCAATTTATTGCGTTGACCGCAACAAACTAGGTCTTTGCGTAGTAACCGACGATGTCCCCCTCGGTAGTCACGCCAAGTCCGTTCAGGCATCGGTTTACATAGTTGAAATAGCCGATGATTTGATTGGCCTCGAGGATCTGGCCGTCGTCCACGCCGGCTTCAGACAACGCATCCACATCCGCTTTGATCATGGCAGCCGGGCATAGCGTAAGCTTCTCGGTGTACCGAAGCAGGGCTAGTTCCGCGCCGTCGAACGCGTCTTCCGGACGATGATCTTGCAATGCCTTTTCGATCTTGTCAGCGCGCGCATCATCGCCAATCAAATGACGAGCATTGGCCCAATGGTTGGCGAGAGAGTAAGGGCAATCGTTCAGAATTGAGACGTATGAGCTGATGGTTTCCTGCAGCCAAGTTGGCAGGGTATTGGCATCGTCGTGCAAGGCGGCGCGGTAGAGAACCACATGGCCGCGCATGGTGTTGGGGCGAAGCGAATGCACGCGCATGACATTATCGACTGTGCCATGCGGGGTCCGTGCAAGCTTCAGGGTGTCGAGCAACGCTTCGTCCGCGTCCTCGTCGGAAATCATCTTGATCCAGGCTGACATGGAAACTCCTTACTATTGACGCTCATCCGCTTGCATGCGTCGCTCCAACCAGCGCATGGCGGCCGAGACGATCAGGATGAGCACCAGATATTCAAGTACAAGAATGGTATAAATTTCCAGCGGTCGGTATTCTGTGACCACGAGTTCGTTGGCTTTTCGCGTCAACTCGGGCATGCCGATCACCGAGACCAGCGACGACATTTTCAGCATGTAGACCAGCTGATTGCCGAGCGCCGGTAGGATCCGCTTGATCGCCTGCGGCAGGATCACAAATCGCATGGTGTCGGAGTAGCTGAGCGAGACAGAATGCGACGCCTCGTACTGCCCTTTATCGATCGACTGGATACCGGCGCGAAAGATTTCGGCCTGAAAGGCGCTATCCGACAGGGCGAGGGCAATCACGCCGGCCCAAAACACGTTGATCGCGACGTCCGCAACTTGCGGCAAACCGTAGTAGACCCAAAGGATGAGGACCAAGATGGGGATTGCGCGCACGAACTCGACATAGACCCGGTTGATGCTTCTCAGGGTCCGATTGGTGGAAAGCCCCGGCAACGCAATCAGCAGACCGACGACAACGGAAATCGAAATTGCGGTTATCGAAAGCAGGATCGTCGAGCCGAGCCCGCTCAACAGAAAGCTGAGGTTGGAACTACCAGCATCGGTCATCGGGTTGACCACATACCAGCCCCAATTCGACGAGCACCCTGCGAGCAGCAAGACGAGGGCGACGCTCAGTCCGATGATCCTCATATCCTCACCGCCCTAATGCTGTAGAATTTTTGCCAAGAACTCTTGGCAGCGTTGGCTTTCAGGCGCACTGAAAAATGTCTCCGGGGCGGACATCTCGACGATCTCGCCATGATCCATGAAAACCATCTTATCGGCGACGCGGCGGGCGAATCCCATCTCGTGGGTAACGCAGATCATCGTCATGCCGCTGGACGCCAGTTCCGCCATGACGTCGAGCACTTCGTTGATCATTTCCGGATCCAGTGCCGAGGTCGGCTCATCGAACAACATGATCTTCGGTTCCATGCAGAGCGAACGCGCGATAGCCACCCGCTGCTGCTGGCCGCCGGAAAGCTGGCGCGGATATTTGTCGGCTTGCTCGGGAATACGTACCCGTTCCAGATAGCGCCTCGCCAGGTCTTCGGCATCAGATTTTGCCATTTTCCGCGCCCGGACCGGCCCGAGCGTCAGGTTCTCTAACACTGTCAGATGGGGAAACAGATTGAATTGCTGGAACACCATGCCGACCTTGGCCCGGATCGCGGCGAGGCTCTCGCGATTGGCGCCAAGCTCCACATCGTCGACCACGATCGAGCCGGACTGATGATGCTCGAGGCCATTGATACAGCGCACCAGCGTCGATTTTCCGGAACCCGACGGACCGCAAACCACGACGCGCTCGCCCAAGGCAACCTCCAAGGACACATCCTTCAGCGCCTGGAAGTCGTCAAAATACTTCGAGACATCCGAGATGCGGATGATCGGTTCGACCGTACTCGACTGCATAGTTCCTCCCGAATTCAGCGCTGGCACTTGACCATGTGATTTATCGACATGCAATAAATTTAGCTTCTTGCAAAAACCCCGTTTAATCGCAATGATGCCGCCAAATACGTACAGGGAGGGAAACAATGAAACTGCTCAAATTATTGACTGTTGCGGCCGCTATACTCTTGGTCTCGACGCAATCACACGCCCAATCAACTTTGCAAAAGATTCTAGGCGACGGTGTTCTTAAGGTTGGCACGACCGGCGACTGGAACCCGATGACAATGAAGAACCCGGCCACCAATACCTATACCGGCTACGATATCGATGTGATGACCGCGCTGGCGAAGGATTTGGGCGTCAAAGTGGAGTTTGTTCCCGCCGACTGGAAAACCCTGGTCAACGGTGTGACCTCCGGTAAGTATCACATGACCGGATCGGCCTCGATCTCGCCGTCTCGGGCCAAGGTTGCGGGCTACTCGAACAGCTATTTCTCTCTGGCGACAGTGCCGCTGATCCTGGCCAAGAACGCGGCCAAGTTCAAAGACTGGAGCGATCTCGACAAGCCGAGCGTGACCGTGGCGGCGACCCTTGGAACCACTCAGGAAAAGCAGGTCAAACTGTTCTTTCCAAACGCCAAGCACACGATTGTCGACGCCCCGGCGCGCGACTTCCAGGAAGTTCTGGCGGGCCGGGCCGATGCGCATATCACGTCGAACGTGGAAGCCTATAAGCTGGTGGAGAAATTCCCCCAGATGATGGTCGTTCCGGTATCGGCACCAAAGGCGCCCACACCAATCGCCATGCTTCTGCCTCAGGCGGATCAGGTTTGGATCAACTACGTCAACACCTGGATCGCGCTCAAGACCGAACGCGGCCTGTTCGCGCAGCTCGGCCGCAAGTGGAAGCTGCAGAACTAATGCAACGGGGCGCTTCGGCGCCCCGTTTTCGCCTCTTGCGTGGCGCATTGTCGTGAGACTGGATCTCGCCACATGGTATGAGGTCGAGGCCTACTTGAAGACCTCGAGCGGAATCATCGTTCCGACCGGCTCAACCGAGCAACACGGCCCCATGGGCTTGATCGGAACCGACGCGATTTGCGCCGAAATGATTGCTGAGGAGGCAGGCAACATTGCAGGCGCTCTCGTCGCACCGACCCTGGCCTACACGCCCGCCGCTTTCAACATGTCGTTCCCTGGTACGATTTCGATCTCCGAAGACCTGTTCGAAGCCTTGGCGACAGAGATTTTGGCGGGATTGGCGTCGCATGGCTTCAAGCACATCTATTTCCTGAACGGCCACGGCGCCAACCTGGCACCCCTGAAGCGCGCCGCGAGCCGCTGTGAAGGTGCCCAAATTCGCATCCGAAGCTGGTGGGACTTCGAGACCGTCAACCTGTTGCGCGAAACCTATTACGGAGACTGGGAAGGTATGCATGGCACGCCGTCCGAAGTCGCCATCACCCAAGCGAGGCTACGCGTTCTCCCGCCTGGCATAGCAGCAGATCCACCCGAAAAGCTCTCGCGCGACTACATCAAGCAGCACTCGGGCGACCGTCACGGGCCGCCGGACGAGCACCGCGAAAGGTTTCCCGATGGCCGCGTCGGTTCCCACTCGGCCCTCGCCACGCCCGAGCATGGGCAAGCGCTTATCAAGGCGGCGGAGGCCGCGGTCGCTGAAGACTACGCAAATTTTCTCACAGCGGGTTAGGACCCGCTATTCTCGTACTTCACGATGACGAAAATTCAGCTAATCAGTCGAGTCCCGCGCATTGCGCACGACCAACCAAATCGCGTGGATAATGCCAGGGACCCAGAAGAACAGAGACAGCAGCAGGTTCAGCCAGAAGTGCAGGCCAATGCCGACAGTCAAAAAGGCTGCCAGTGGTGGCAATAATATCGCCAGGATGATTCGAATAACGTCCATACTTCGGCCCCAGAGTTTGATCGAGCCTTAGTTTAGAGCATTGCCGCTTGGAGACAAATACGGCAAAACCACCTGATCGTTTCGCCATCAACTCGGAGGGGCCGGATGCCCAGGATTACCGTCGGCACCGTCGTCAAACTTCTGATCGCTTCGGTCATAATTGGATTTGTCCTCGCCAAGCTTGAGTATTCGCCAAAGGATCTGATCGCCTCTGTATTCCAAAACCTCCAAGGCATTCTGGAATGGAGCGTCGACGCTTTTGGTGACGCCATCACCTACGCCCTCCTCGGCGCCGTGATCGTCATCCCAATCTGGCTGATCTCCTACCTGCTGCAATGGATGAAGAAAGAGAAGTAGAGTCCTAGTCAAACGTCATTCCCGCCTACGCGGGAAGGACGTTGGAACAGGGGCAAATCATGCACCGTTCTCCTACCGCCCGAAATTGCCGCTTTCCGCTTCGCCTTCGATCACGGTCTCGGCCTGGTCAAGCGCCCAGCGCAGCATGTTCATGGCGCCATCCTTGACCGCATCCTTGGCGCCTTCGACTGGGGCGTCCGGGTCGGCCTCGCCGGACGGGATCGCGCCGTCGAGCAGCAGTCGGGCGAAGCCCTCGATTAAGCCGCGAAACCCACCCTCAGGTCTCGGCATCGGCAATACCGGTGCGGCTTCGGCGCTGGCAATCACCGGGCCAAGCGTCAACGCTTCAGCCATAAACATGCGCCAGGTACGGGCCGGCAAGCCACCTCCCGTCACCCCTTTCATCGGCGCATTGTCGTCATTGCCGAACCAGACCGCCGCGACCAGACCGCGACCACGCCTGCCTTGACCATATCCAACGAACCAGGCATCACGGTGCTCCTGCGTGGTGCCCGATTTGCCGGCGACCGTGGTGCCCGCGATCCGCGCCGCTCGCCCGGTTCCGCGTTGAACTACTGCAACCAGCATCTCATGCATGCGACGGGCGGTTGACCGTTTGATGACACGCGGCCCGATGCCACCGGCAAGGTTTCTAGGCTGGCCGCCGCCCGCGCCGATCGAGACAACAGCCCGCGGGCTCACACGATGGCCACCATTGGCGAAAGCTGCATAGGCGGCCGCCAGCTCAATCGGCGTCACCTCGCTTGTTCCCAGGGCGAGAGAGGGATGCGGCTTCAAGGGTGAGGCAATCCCCAGCCTCCGGGCCACCGCGACAACCTGATCGCGACCGACTTTCTCCTGCACTCGTACCGCCGGCACGTTGAGCGATCGGGCGAGCGCATCGACAAGCCGGATTTCGCCGGCAAACCGACCGTCATAGTTTCTGGGCGACCATTTTTCGACTGTAAGCGGGGCATCCCGAACTTTGGTCGCGGGCGTCATGCCGGCCTCCAGCGCTGCCAGATAGACGAACGGCTTGAACGCAGAGCCCGGCTGCCGGTGGGCCTTGACGGCACGATTGAACCGCGTGCGGGCATAGTCCGAGCCACCGACCATGGCCCGGACGTTGCCGGACCCATCGAGCACGACCATCGCGGCCTGGCCGGCGTTGCGCTTGGCGCCCTCGCCGGCAAGCCCGCGCGCGATCGCGCGCTCCGCCAGACGCTGAAGGCGAGGATCGAGGGTCGTACGCAGCACCAGATCGCGCTCCGACATCGCGCGTTGCTTGGCGATCCCAGCGACCGCCCAGTCGACGAAATATCGCGCCGCCTTGCCGGCCTTTGGCTGAACGGCACGGGCCGGGTTTCGTTTCGCGCGCTCCGCCGTCTTGGCGTCCAGGTATCCGGCCTCGACCATGTTGGAGAGTACGACAGCCGCCCGCTTGCGCGACCGCTTGGGATTGCGGGTCGGGTCGTAGGTTGTCGGCGCCTTCAACAGCCCCGCCAACACGGCCGACTCTGGAAGGGTCACAGAGGACGCCGGCTTGCCGAAATAATGGCGGGCTGCGGCTTCAATGCCGTAGTTACCGGCGCCAAAGTACACTCGGTTCAAGTAAAGCGTCAGGATGTCATCCTTGGTCAACCGGGCCTCAAGCCAGATCGCCAGGAACAGCTCCTGCAGCTTGCGGCCAAAGGTCCGCTCAGATGTGAGGTAGAGGTTCTTGGCCAATTGCTGGGTCAGCGTACTGCCACCCTGGACCACGCGGCCGGCCCTGAGATTGGCCCAGCTTGCACGCGCCAATCCGAGAACATCGGCGCCGAAGTGCTGATAAAACCGCCTGTCCTCGGTCGCGATCACGGCTTGAACAAGGTGCTCCGGCAACCGCTCGACCCGGACCGGGGCTCCACCCTTGGCCCCCAACCGCGTTACAACCGAGCCGTCCGCCGCTTCAACTACGATCCCCGGACTGCGCTTGGAGAGCCAGATTTTGTTTGTGTCCGGAAGATCCGGCGCGAATGCCGCGAAGAGCACAACCCAGGCGATTGCCAATACGACCAAGCCCGCCATTGCCCAATCAACCATCCGCCGCCAAAGCGCACGCTTTGCCCGCAACGACGGCTCCGCCGTCTGCTGATCTTCCGGTTTGCTCAAGTTGCGTTCTCCATACCGACTACATGCACATCCAGGCGACACGGCGCAACCGGGTGTCTATCTTGGCCATCCAGGGCATTCAGGCGATAGTTAGGATTGTGACAGAGGGACAGTCGGCATGACCGAGGCAATATCAGAGCTCAGCATGATAGCCGCGAGCGAAAGCGATTTGGACGCGCTCGCCCGTATGAATGCCGATCTCATTGCTGACGAACGCGGTGCCAATCCAATGACCCTAGACCAGTTGCGCGACCGGTTCGTCGACTGGATGGCGTCGGGATTTTGGCGGGTCGAATTATTTCGGTTCGATGGCGAGACTGTCGGGTACGCACTCTATGCCGAGGTTGAGGCCGAGCATGAGGCGGGTGCTCAGGACCTGTATCTGCGCCAACTCTTCATCTCCCGCGCGCGACGACGCCTGGGGCTTGGCCGGCGGGCTGCTGCCATGCTGATCGCCGAGCGCGCGACCCCCGGTCAAAGGCTGGTGCTGGACGTCCTCGCCGGAAACGACGTGGCGAACGCATTTTGGCGGGCCGTCGGGTTCGAGCCCTACGCGATTACGATGGAAAGGCGAGCGTGAGGGGTTCTCACGGCCACGCTTCAAACAATCAACCCGATCACCGCCCCCGTCATCGCGGTTGCGAGCACCCCGGCCAATAGTGATCGCAAGCCGAGTGAAATGATCTCGTCCTTGCGCCCCGGCACCATCGCCAACAATCCGGCAAGCATGATCCCGAGGCTGCCGAAATTAGCAAAACTGCCCATAGCGTAGAGCAGTATCACCCTTGACCGTTCTCCAAGAACCTCGGCCGGCAACGCCGCCATCTGCAAATACGCGAGTAACTCGTTCAGAACTACCTTGGTGCCGAGGAGCCCCCCCGCCGTCACTGCCTCGGCCCAGGGCACACCAAGCAACCAGGCGAGTGGCGCCAGGAACCAGCCGAGCAAACGCTGGAGCGTCAGCGGGTCTTCTCCGCCTGGCAGCAACCCCAAAATTTGGTTGATCAACTCGACCAAAGCGACAAAGACGATCAGCGTCGCAATGATGCTGAGCAGCAGTTTCAGGCCATCGGCAGTGCCCTTGACCAGAGCGTCCATCGCGCTGTCATAGCGCCCCTCAAGCTCCGCATTGGCGTCAGTGGGCGCAGATAAAGCGTCAGTATTCGGCACCATGATGCGCGCCAGCACAATAGCGGCCGGCGCACTGATTAGAGAGGCGACGACCAGGTGCCCGGCGGCGTTCGGGATCACGCTTGCGAGAATGGTCGAGTAGAGCACCAGCATGGTGCCGGCGAGGGTCGTCAGGCCAACGGTCATGACTACGAACAGATCCGAGCGGCTCATGGTCGCCAATGTCGGCCGGATCAGTAGGGCCGCTTCGATCATACCGGCGAACACATTTGCTGCCGCCCCCAAAGCCACAGGGCCATCAATCCCAAGCGACCGGCGCAGCAACCAGGCTAATCCCTGGATTACACGCGGCAGGATCCGCCAATGCCAGAGCAGGGCCGAAAGCGCCGACATTACCAGCACCAGCGGCAGGGCACGGAAGGCCAGCACGAAGGATGCTCCGGGCCGGTTCTCGGTAAACGGCAATGGGCCACCGCCAAGGAAACCGAAGACGAAAGACGTTCCCGCAACAGAAGCCCTATCCAGCGCCACGACCAATGCGTTGATCGCCGAAACCGCATCGCGAACCACAGGCACCTTTACCAGCAACAAGGCCAGGCCGATTTGAACAGCCAGCCCGACGACGATTAAACGGACCGAAGGCTTCGCGTGCGTCTCGCTCGCGGCCCAGGCAATCGCGATTAAGACGACAAGACCCAGGATCGATTGCAGCATTTCCATCAAATTCCCCCATTTCGACCGTCTGAGTGTTAAATCAGACAAAACCTAACCCAGCACAAGTCACACGTCATCCCGGCCGCAGTGCCCGTCCGACTGAAACAATTGAAACATTAATCGCCTTGGGCGACATTGAACTGAAACATTCACAAGGCAGACTCTGATTGCCCTGAGCCGCGCAATTTTGCGCCTGAATTCGGTCACGCCCCAAGCCATCGCGCCGAACCGGCGACAGCCAGCCAGCGCAAGGAGAGCGATATGTCTGACGCCGTCCTAGTCCCACCGACCGAGGCGAATTCAACGGCCGAGCACGAGCGCACACTGCTCGATTTCGCCGTGGCTCAATCTCGTGCGATTTTCTACGTCGCCGATCTGGACGGCGACCGGCCGCTGCGTTTCATCAGCTCGAACATTGAAACGATCACTGGACATAAGGTCGCCGACTTTCTTGGTGAAGCCTATTTCGGGCGCGACCTGCTGCACGAGGATGACCGCGAGAACTACGATCAAAACATTGATCAGCTCCGCACGACCAAACTGCTCAGCCAAGATTACCGGCTTCGCACGACGAGCGGCTTCTATCTCTGGTTTCGGGACGAAATCCGCCTTACCGAACATCCCACCACCGGAAGGGCTGAGTTCGTCGGTTGTATGATCGATGTCACCGCCGAGAAGCGATCCGAGCTGCAATTGCGAGATGCCGAGGCTCAAAAAGCAGCGATCGTCGAAGCGGCCCAGGATGCGATCGTCGTAATCGACACGGACGGGTGCGTGGTTGAGTTCAATCCAACCGCCGAGCGCATCTTCGGTCACCGGCGCGCCGATGTGCTCGGCAAGGACATGACCGACTTGCTGGTACCGCCCCACTTGCGCGCGGCGCACGCAGCCGGCTTGACACGGGCAAGGGAGCGCAATGCGGACGTGGCGCAAGACGGGCGGATGGAATCGGAAGCGATGCGGGCCGACGGGTCGACCTTCCCGATGGAACTGAGTTTCGCCAAAACCACATCCAACGGCAAAACTATCTTCGTTGGCGAGATCCGAGACCTGAGTGAGCAGCGAGCCATAGAGGCGGACCGCCAACGACTGGCGCAACTCCTGGAGGACGCGATCAGCAGTCTTCCGATCGGTTTCGCGTTGATTGATGCCAATCAGAAGCTTGTGATGTGCAACTCGGAATTTTGCATCCCCTACGGTCTGTCCACCGAAGACATGATCGGCATGCACTTGGCGGAAGCCGTTCGCCTAACGGCAGCGGACCTGGCGCGCTTAAACGGTGTCCCGGTCGAAGGCACACCCGACGAGATCACCGAACAGTTGAAGCATTATTCGTTTGAGGCCAAGGGCCCGTTTGAAATGCAGATGAACGACGGCGAATGGTGGCTAGTCTCGTCATCGCCGATCGCCGAGGGCGGACGAGTAATCATTGGCATCAACAACACCGAACGCAAAACCGCGGAACTAGCGCTATCCGAAAGCGAGCAGCATTTCCGGCGGATGGTCGAATCACATCCCATGGCAATGTGGGTGGTCGATGTATCGGATGGCGACGTTCTCTACCACAGCCCAGCGGCGGCGGAAATGTTTGGGCTCGAATGGCCCGCCATAGCACCCTTCCCCATCACCGATTGCTACGCCCGACCGCTTGATCGCAAACCCTATGTCGAAACCCTGCGACGCCAGGGCGAGGTCCGGGACTATGAACTCCTGTGCCGCCGATCCGATGGCACCACCTTCTGGGTCGCGGTGAATGCGCGCCTGCTCATGCATGAGGGCCGAGAGGTCTCGGTGACCAGTCTCACCGATCTTTCCGAACACAAGCAGTGTGAGGCGGAATTGCGTCACGCCCGCGAGGTTATTGAGGACGCGATCGAATCTCTGTCGGAAGGCTTCGCGCTGTTCGACGCGAATGACCAGCTGGTGATGTGCAACGAGCGGTACCGCGACTACTCCAACCAGTCGGCGGATCTATTGGTTCCGGGTGTCCGGTGGCAGGATTTTATCCGCACCGGAGCCGAGCGCGGGCAATATGTCGACGCCGTCGGTCGGATCGATGAGTGGTTGGAAGCAACCTCCCTGGCACGCTCCGCCGGGCGCGGCAGTCGTGAGTTCCAGCAATCGGACGGGCGTTGGTTCGTCGCCTCCATCCAACGAACCCGCGAAGGCGGCACGGTTGTGGTTCGAACCGAGATCACCGACCGAAAACGGATGGAACAAGCGCTTCGCGACAGCGAGGCCATGGTACGCCGGGTCCTGGAATCTTGTCCGGTGCCCATCAGTATGACCCGGGCTGAAGACGGTTCAGTTATTTACGGAAGCCCAGAACTGATGTCTCTGGTTGGCCTTGAAAGGCATGAAATTCCGAATAGTGCGACCAAGTTCTTTGCCGATAGCGGCGTCAGAGACGATTATATTGCACGCCTGAGGCGTGACGGAGAGGTCGCCGGCTACGAGATGAAATTGAACAAAGTGGACGGGTCCGAATTCTGGGCCTCGGTCTCGGCCCGGCTCATTGAATTTCAAGGCGAAGAAGTCGTGGTTGCCTGCCCATTCGACTTGACTGAGCGCCGTGCAATTGAGGCCGAAATGCAACGTCAACGAGACGCACTGCATCAAAGCGAAAAGCTGAGTGCACTCGGCGAGCTGCTCGCCGGGATCGCACATGAGCTCAACAATCCGCTCTCGGTCGTGGTCGGTCAGTCTCTGCTGCTCAAGGAAACGACCAAGGACAGCGCAATCTCGGATCGCGCTACCAAGATCGGCAACGCCGCCGATCGATGCGCCCGAATTGTAAAAACGTTCCTGGCCATGGCGCGCGAGCGGCCGACCGAGACGCGACCGACCAGTTTGAACACCGTCGTTGAGGAGGCGCTGGAGATATCTGGTTACGCCTTGCGCTCCGCCAACATCGACGTGCGATTGCGCCTGACCAACACACTGCCCAATGTGTCTGGCGATGGCGACCAACTTTGCCAGGTGCTTACCAACTTGATCTTGAATGCGCAGCAGGCGTTGAAAGATCACCCGGAACCGCGCACCCTGAAGATCTCAACCAGCCATCGCCCGCAACGGGGCGAGGTGGCGATCAAGATCAAGGATAACGGCCCCGGCATTCCGGAGCCGATCCGGTCTCGCATTTTCGAACCGTTCTTCACCACCAAGGAGATTGGAACCGGTACCGGTATCGGGCTCGCATTCTGCCACCGGATCATCGACACCCACGGCGGTCGCATAAAGGTAGAAGCCTCACCCGATGGCGGCGCCTGTTTCGTCATTGCCCTGCCGGTCGGCGCGGCAAGCTCGGACACTGACCTCGTTGAAGAAGATAAAGCGATCGAAGCTGAGGCCATTCGCGTGCTCGTCGTTGAGGACGAAGAAGATGTTGCCAACACGATGGCTGACATTTTGGGAGCGCTCGGCCATCAGGCGGAGATCGCGTCGAGCGGGCTTGACGCACTTGACCGTATTGCCGCGCGTGACTTCGGTTTGATCTTAAGTGACATGCGGATGCCCGGAATGGACGGGCCGGAATTCTATCGCCAGCTCTGCGAAACTAGGCCAGACTTAGCAGCACGGCTCGCTTTCGTTACCGGCGACACCATGAGTTCCCGCATCCGCTCATATCTTGAGAAGACCGGCCGGCCACACCTTGAGAAACCGGTAACGCCGGATGAAGTCCGCGAGCTGCTCACCATCATGGAAGCGCCCACCGAGACAGAGAGGGATGGTTCGGCATGACCGATACCGCGAAAATTTTGGTCGTCGACGATGAAGC
>JABIRP010000319.1 GCA_018699735.1 Rhodospirillaceae bacterium
CTTGGCGATGCAGGGCATCGCCAAGCGTGCCCTCTCCTGGCCAGCGAGACGGAAAAGCGATCCTGGTGACTCTATATTGTCGAAATATGCTCTAGATGTGATCTCTCAATAGGTTGTTCATTTGGTCCTCCCAGGAAAACTGATGGCTCGACAAATTCAGCTTCCTCGGTCCGGGCCGAATGAACAACCTATTGAGAGATCACACCTAGAGCCGGATCAATGTTCACGAAATCGCTTCGCCAATTTCGTGAACCTTGTGAATCCGTCTCTAATCAAATAGTTAGAGCGCGAGCCCGAGACCGGCGCCGTCGGAGTTGATGTCGGAAATGAAATTGGCGATCGTGACTGAATTTGAGAGACCGGATGGATCTTTCAGCGGATCGGAAAGCCAATGCTTTCGGTTGCTCCCGAAAAGGCGCCACCAATACGGATTGCCGTAGCTTCATCGCCACCCTGCGCCATGATTTGAAGGCTGGCCGGGAGGTTTTCCCCGGTCAACCCCATCGGCACGCTAAGACCGCACATTCCCAGATAGTTTGCCGCGCGCGTGAACCTTGCCGGCGTAGAGGACTGATCGATTTTGGCCAGGGGAACCGGCGCGGTGGCGATGGTGGGCGTGAGAACGCACGACAATCCCCGCATTTTTTCCAGAAACCGGGCTCGGTCGCCCTGCCGGCAGACGAGTGCCGCGACATAGTCTCGCGCCTTGATGTCCCGGCCGGCGAGAACCCGGGGACGAACATCCTCGTCTAGCGGCAAAGACAAATCCTCGTAGCGCTCGCCGTGATGGAAATAGCCTTCCGACGCACTTATGACGCCCGCCTGATCCTGCATGTCTTCGAACGCCATCGGCGGCGCGAACGGAACGATCTCGGCTCCCAGGCCTCGAAGCTGATCGAGTGCCGCATCATAGATTTCCAAAATATCGAGGTCGACGCCCTGGCGTTCCTCTGGTGAAAGGCAACCAAACCGCAATCCTGCCACGCCTTTGTCGAGTTCGCCGAAGAGGCCGTCGCGGTGCGTTAGATCGTTGTCGGTATCGCTTGGATGGCGGCCATCCATGGTCTCGAACATTAACACTGTATCGGCGACCGTTCGCGTCATTGGGCCAGGGGTGTCCAGGGTGTGCGACAAGGGAATGATCCCGTCAGTTGGAAGCCGGCCCTCGGTCACTTTCAGACCGACAATGCCACACCATGCCGCCGGCAATCTGACCGAGCCTCCAGTATCCGTGCCAACCGCGCATCCCGCCATACAAGCGGCAACCGAGACACCCGAGCCCGCCGACGATCCGCCTGGCGTACGTGGCACGTCGAGATCCCAAGGGTTCCACGGCGTTCCCATGTGCTGGTTCGTACCCCAGCCACCCATCGCAACCTCAACCGTCTTGGTCTTGCCGAGCAGAATACCGCCAGCCGCGATCAATCGTTTTGCGATGGTCGCGGTCACCGGGGAAATGCGATCTCGAAACACCGCCGAGCCGCCCGTCGTCACGCGCCCTTCCAGATCCACGATATCTTTCAGCGCGAAGGGAAGTCCGTGAAACGGTCCAATTCGGTGGCCACTTCGAAAAGCTTTTGCAGCCCCTTCGGCAGCGGCCCGTGCATCATCAGCATAAACCGTCTGGTATGCCCCAAGCTTGGGCTCCAGAGCCTCGATGTTACCAAGATAGGCGTCAACAACCTCCACCGGGCTCAATAGCCTTTCGCGGTAGGCCTTGGACAACTCTGTCATCGGCTTGCGAACGAGATCATTCATGGCCGTATCCTCAATCAATTTCGTAGTCGAGCCACTCCTGGATCATGGCTTTCAGGTCTTCATCATCGCCGAAATCCTCGCTACTACCCTCGGCCCGCGTCGCACCCAGGTCGAGGACGTAGATGTGATCAGAGACCGCCGCGCACTGGCGCACATTCTGGTCGACCAGCACGACCGTCACACCATGTTCCGGCAAAGTCGCGATGAAGTCATAGAGCTCGCGGGACAGCTTCGGTGCGATCATCGCGGTGGGCTCGTCCAGCAAGACGATCTCGGGCTCCAAAACCATTGAGCGCGCGAGTTCCAGGAACCGTTGTTGGCCACCGCTCATGGTGCCAGCAAGATCACGGGCTTTGTCGCGCAACACAGGAAACATTTCGTAAACCCGGTCCATGGCCCGACTCACCCGGGCCCGGTCACGTCGGAAATGCCAACACCCCAGGTGCAAGTTGTCCTCAACCGACAGATCATTGAACAAGCTACGGTTCTGCGGCACGAAGCTGACACCGCGCGCGACCATCTGTGACGGCGTCAACCCATTGACCCGCTCGCCTTTCAAGTTCACGGTTCCACGCGAGGGCGTCAAAAAGCCGTACATGGTCTTTAGCGCCGTCGATTTTCCAGCGCCGTTCGGCCCGATGATGCCGGTTATGACCCCGCGCTTGACCTTCAACTAGAGGCCATTGAGCACCATGATGTCGCCGTGATAGGCGGCATGAACATCTTGCATTTCAAAGACGATATCATCCTTGTCGTCATTGGCCTCTGGTGTTGAGGTAGGGTTCGCGCTCATCGCTCAATTCCCTAAATAGGCTTCAATGACGGCGGGATCGCTTTGAATGGTTTCAACCGTCCCAGACGCGATTATCTCGCCTTGGTTCAGAACCGAGATCTGGTCGGAAAGCCGGTAGATCGACGTCAGGTCATGGCTAACCAAAAGAAAGCTTTTCCCGTCCTGCTTCATCTTTTCGATCTGTTGGATCATGATCCGACAGAGGCTTGGGTTAACCCCAGCGAAGGGTTCGTCGAGCAGAATCAACGCCGGGTCAAACATCAGCACCCGCGCCAACTCAAGCAGCTTTTGCTGACCGCCGGACAGTTCCTCGCCGTTGTTACCGCGAAGCGGATAGAGATCGACCCGGTCAAGGCAGGCTTCGGCCATATCGGTAAGCTCCGCATCGCTTTTCTCAGAGCCCAGAACCGGAACCATGAGGTTTTCGATCAGGGTCATGCGGTGAAAGATGCGTGGAATCTGGAACGTACGCCCGACCCCCAAACTGGCGATTTCGTGGGGCTTGTGATTGGTCATGTCATGGCCGTCAACCACCACCCGCCCACCATCCGAATGATAGATACCGTTCACGCAGTTCATCAGCGTCGTCTTGCCGGCGCCATTGATGCCGATTAACCCGACAATCAACCCACGAGGCACATCAAAGCTGACTTCGTTAACCGCAACCAGGCCGCCGAAGCGCTTGACGAGACCGTCAACTGACAGGATCGCGTCAGTCACCGGCCGCGCTCCAGCCCGAACAGGCCCGAAGGTTTGAAGAAGATCACCGCAACCAGGATCATGAAGCCTAGCATTTGCGCCGCTGCCTGGGGCAACATCACGTTGGAGACCTGTTCAACCAGCCCAAAGATTATTCCCGCCGCCAAAGCGCCCACCGGATGGCCGAGACCTCCAAGCGCGATCACGATGAACCCAATCAAGGTCAGGTCGGCACCACCGTTCGGGTCAATTGACGGGACGACCAGCGTCAAGAGCACACCGGTGACCGCCGCCAGTGACGCCGCCAAGCCAAAGGCCGTAGCGGAGAGCCGGTGAATATCGATGCCTACAATTTGGACCGCCTCGCGGTTCATGATCGCGGCCCGCATAGCCTTGCCGGGAAGGGTGCGATAAAAAAACCAGGTCAAGGCGACGATAATCAGGGCATTTATCGCCAGCGCCACCAGACGAGCCGTCGGCACCAGCACTTTCGCGTCGCGGCCCTCGCCATATCCGTTCTCGACCGTGTACAACAATACGTTGATCGGATCGAAGCTGAAATTGATCGGTCGGACATCGGCCTCGAAGATCCAGGTCAACACAGACACGATCATTAGCGACACCCCGAACATGAGGAGGAAGCTCGCGGTCTCGGGTTCATCCGAATGCGCCAGACGCGGGATCAGCAGATAGTAGAGCACATAACCGACGGCAAAGAACAATACGGCCGCAAAGGGTAATGCCACCAAGGGGTTGATGCCAAAATACGTCAGCAGAACGTAGGTCAGGAAGCCGCCTGCGAGAATAAATTCCCCGTGGGCAAAATTGATGATCCGCAACACCCCGACCAAGACGTTCAGGCTCGACCCGATCAAGGCATAGATCGCTCCAAAGACGACACCGCCAATCAATCCGTTAATCAAAAGCACTGAGTTCATGGCTGACCTACATGATGTATCGACGCAAGCGAGGGTATCGCCGTGTCAGAGAGCCTATCAATCCGCGGGGCGCGAACAGGATCAACGCGGCAATGATCGCACCAAGCAGAAAATTATTTAGCACTGGGAAAGCGCGCCAGATCAGCTCGTCGACCCAGACCAACACGACGGTTCCGACCAGGGGACCCAAAACGGTTCCAAGGCCACCGGCCATGGCATAGATCACTGTTTTCGCGGTCACCAGCACGTCGAAAGCGGTTTGCGGGTCAAGAGCACCGGTGAACCAAGCCTGGGTCCCGCCGGCAAGGGCTGGAAACAGTGTCGCCAGCAACCAGGCATAGAGACGGGATCGCGTCACGTTGACGCCCAAGGCTTCGGCGGCTTCGGCGTCATCGCGGATCGCCTTCAACGCCTTGCCGAGCCGAGAGCGCGCGAGCCATGACGCGGTCAGGAGTGCCGCAACCAAGATCAGCAGCATCGCGTAGTATCCGTGTTCACGGACCGTGACCACACCCAGGTTCAACCCGAGGCTTCCGCCGGTCACCTCTTCAGGCATCAACGCGATGGCCCGCTGACAGATGATGGCCAAAGACAGGCTGACAATGGCGAAATAGATCCCGGATAACCTGAGCGTCGGCGCGATCAGCAACCCGAACAACACGCCGACGACGCCAGCAAACGGGATCGCCAGATAAACCGACATACCCAGGACCTTGACCGCGATGCCGGTCGCATAGGCGCCGATACCATAGAACGCCACGTAACCAAAGGGCATGTATCCGGTGAATCCAGCGATGAAATTCAAACCGGTCGCTAACGTCACCCACATCATCATCGCGAAATAGAGAGACAGGTTTCCGTCAAAAACTGGAATTACCGCGCACCAAATGAGTATGACCACGACCAAGCCATACCAAAGCGTCCGTCGGACCGTGTCCGCGCGCCGAGTGTCGATTTCTATTTCTGGCGATGAACTGCGCTGCATGGGCTCGGCATTTGACGAACAGGATTAAACAGGATCACACTATGTCGTCCAGACCGTTCGGCATGGCATGATCCCGCGAGATGGGGCGTGCTCTGGATACTGAGTTAGCCTGTCCAAGAGTGTCAATCGGTAATTCAAACCAATAATAATCCACCGCGGAGGAAGCACGATGAAAATCTCCAAAAGAATGATGTTAACCACCATTGCGGGCGCCGTGCTCGCAACTATGGCCACCGCCGATATTGCGGCAGCGGCAGAGCCTATCAAGATCGGTATGACCGTTTCGTCGACCGGCCGATTCGCGTTGGCGGCTCAGGCGGGAGAACGCGGCCTGAAAATCTGGGTCGACGACGTCAATTCACGCGGCGGTATTGAGATCGGCGGCGGCAAGCGAAAGATCGAACTGATTTCACTCGATGACCGCAGCGACAAAACCATGGTTCCAAGGGTTTATGAGACGCTGATCAAGGACCACAACATCGATATCGCTTTCGGCCCCTTCGGCTCAACCCTGACTGGTGCGGCCGCCAACACCACCGAACAATTCGGCAAGTTCCTGACCATCTGGTCCGCCTCTTCGGATGCGATTTACAATCAGGGATATAAGTATGTCGTTTCGGCTTCCCAGATCGCCGCATCGCGGCTTGGCCATCCGAGCGTGAAGGCGCTGCATGCGATGGGCGCCAAGACCATCGCCTTCGCCTATCTCGACGAGCCTTTCCCGGCCGGGATCACCAAGGGTGCCGCGGATCTCGCCAAGAAGCTCGGCATGAAAGTCGTGATGATGGAGAAGTTCGCCAAAGGCACGAAGGATTTCTCGATAATCATTCAAAAAGGTTTGGCTAGCGGTGCGGACGCGTTCTACCCGACTTCTTATGAAGGCGACCAAATGATCATCGCCCGTCAGCTGCGCGAGCAGGATGCAAGTTTCCCTGCTGTCTACATGGTTTACGCCTCGCAGACGCAGTTTCTCGAAATCGGCAAGGATGCTGACTTCCTAGTCAGCCAGACGCTCATGCATGACAAAATCAACTGGAAGGTCAATGCCGGCTTGAACCGGTCCCAGGTGGTCGAGCGCTATAAGAAGCTGTTCCCGAACGTTGCCTATCCAGCCGATTTCCAGACAGCACTTGCCTACTCAGCCGGAGCGGTTCTCGAGGAGATCATCAAGAAGGCAAATTCCGTCGATCCAGCCAAGATGAAACAGGCCGCACTGGATCTGAACGGCAAGCTGACGGTCATGACCGGTCCGTACAACATTTTGCCGACCGGCAAGCAGACCAGCATGGAATTCGTCATCATGCAGAACCAGAAGACCGGAACCGAGGTGGTCTATCCGAGTTCCGTCGCGACGGCGAAGGCGGTGTATCCGATGCCGCCGTATTCCAGCCGTTAATCGGCGTATTATTGGATGGTGTTCAAGAGCGTCATCCAGCAGGTTTGATATCGCAAAGGAAACCCCCGCCGGCGGCGGGGGTTTCGACTCAGCCACCCGGAGACTCGTGAGCCATTTCTCGGGTTCGAAATATCCTTGGCGATGAAGTCACCCA
>JABIRP010000320.1 GCA_018699735.1 Rhodospirillaceae bacterium
AGATCCGTATTAAATGTCGTCTCACAAGACACGCTCTTGGTTGGCGCTTCTGGCTCTACGCGCCGGTCGTCTCGTCCGAACGCGAAACGAAACAACCGCCCGCCCATACCACCATATCGCCTTATCAGTTCAGCCTCCTGGAAACCCCTGAGGTCCGCCACCCGGTGGATGCCGTCCCGCCCAAGCGTGTCACGCAGTCGCGCGCCCACCCCCCAGATAATGGATACAGGTTTGTCCGCCAGGAACGTCATCGCATCTTTGGCGCCGACCACGCCAAACCCGCGCGGCTTGTCCAGGTCCGATGCAATTTTGGCCAGGAATTTGTTGGGGGCCAATCCGATTGAAATCGTAATAGACAACTCGCTTTCGACACGTGCGACCAAACGTGAAACGGTTTCGGCGGGCGGGCCTTTGTGCAGTCGTTCGGTGCCGGTCAAATCCAGGAAAGCCTCGTCAATCGATAAAGGCTCGACCAAGGGCGTCACGGACCGCATGAGGTCCCGTACCTGACGGCCAACTTCGGTATATTTCGCCATGTTTGGCCGGACAACGACGGCATGTGGGCAAGCTGCGCGGGCCTTGAACATCGGCATGGCGGAGTGCACACCATGGATGCGCGCGATGTAGCAGGCCGCTGATACAACGCCGCGGCGACCGCCGCCTACGATCACTGGCTTGTCGGCTAGGCTTGGGTCGTCCCGTTTTTCGACACTGGCATAAAACGCGTCGCAGTCCAGATGGGCGATCGAGAGGCTGCGCAGTTCATCATGCGCGATGATGCGCGGCGACCCGCAAGCTTGGCATCGTCTGCCGTCGTCGGAAAGAGGGGCGTCCTCTTGCCATTGGAAGCAGTCTCTGCAAAGCGCCTGGATGCTCACGTGCGCCGCTCCAACGATTTGACGAAAGGTTCATCGGGTGGCCAAAGCCAGGCGGCGCCGCGTACGCCGCTCGAATCGCCATGAACCGGAGGGCGCAAAGGGGTGTCGATCGAATCCGAAAATGTATGGCGGGACCATAGTGCGGGCACTGTTCGATACCAACGGTCAATATTGGATACACCACCACCCAACACGATAATGTCAGGGTCGAGCATATTGATGACATGCGCCAATGAACGCGCCAACCTGTCCTCGTAGCGCGCCAAAGTCGCCTCGGCCGCCGCATCGCCGTTGCTCGCCATTTTTGCAATATCGGCCGCACCTGCGTTTTCCCCAGAGCGCCGGTGGAAATCGCGCTCAAGAGACGGTCCAGACAAGAATGTCTCAATGCAGCCCCGTTGGCCGCAATAGCACAATTCACCGGGTCTTTCGGTGTCTTCGACCCAAGGCAATGGATTGTGGCCCCATTCTCCGGCTATCGCATTGCGTCCACCGAGCGCTTGGCCGTCAATGGCGATCCCGGCACCGACCCCGGTGCCGAGGATCACCGCAAAGACGATATGAGCCCCTGCACCAGCACCGTCGGTTGCTTCTGAGACGGCAAAACAATTGGCGTCGTTCTGCATGCGAACGGGCCGCCCTAAAGCTTGTGTCAGATCTTGCTCGAATGGGTTGCCGATAAGCCAAGTCGAATTAGCGTTCTTGACCAAACCCGTGGCGGGTGAAATAGCGCCCGGAATGCCGACGCCAACCGGTGCGCCGGACGCTTCGTCACGGGCAACATCGTTTACCAGAGCATGAATTGCCGACAAGGTCGCCCGATAGCTGTTACGAGGGGCTGCGCAGCGGACGCGTCGGATTTCCACACCGGTCGCGTTCAACAAAATCGCTTCAATTTTGGTGCCGCCCAGGTCGACACCAATTCGTTTATTGCTTGAAGGGGGTGCAGTTGTCATATTGCGCTTATCAAAGCTGTGTGGTGCTATTGGTTTGTAGTCGCTAGACTACCGGCGAATCGTGAGAGATCGCACCGGCTTGATCATGATACTCGATCATGGGCTTCGGGCGAGGCTGAACCGCGAGAGATTAATTACGGAGGTTCCGGGTGGCGTCGGACACGGCCAAAACAGTACTGATCGTTGAGGATAACGAACTCAACATGAAGCTCTTCCACGATCTTCTGGAAGCGCATGGGTACAATATCTTAGAGACTCGGGATGGCATGGATGCGCTAAAGATTGCGCGCGAACAGCACCCGGATTTGATCCTTATGGATATCCAACTCCCGGAAGTTTCGGGACTTGAGGTGACCAAATGGATCAAGGAAGACGATAATCTGAAATCCATACCGGTTATTGCCGTAACGGCTTTTGCCATGAAGGGCGATGAGGAAAAAATTCGAGAAGGTGGCTGCGAAGCTTATATCGCCAAACCAATTTCGGTCAGCCATTTTCTGGAAACGGTCCAGAAGTTCCTCGGGTAACGCTAGATGCCTGGGCGTATTCTTGTCGTCGATGACGTATGGGCGAACGTCAAGTTGCTTGAGGCCAAGCTCTCTGCAGAATATTTCGAAGTCGTGACCGCTACGAGCGGACCCGAAGCGCTTGAAATAATGGCGCGCGAGATGCCGGACATCGTGCTTCTCGACATTATGATGCCCAACATGGACGGCTTTGAAGTCTGCCAAAAGATTCGCCAAGACCCTGCAACCACCCATTTGCCGGTCATTATGATTACCGCTCTCAGCGACCCGGGCGACCGGGTGCGCGGGATTGAGGCGGGCGCTGACGACTTTCTGACCAAACCTGTTGAGGATGTCGCACTTTTCGCACGCGTTCGGTCTTTGCTCCGTCTTAAAATGATGATGGATGAATGGCTGCTCCGGGAGCAAACCTCACAATCTTTTGGAATGCAGGGGCGGGAACGGTCACTCCCATCGCTCGATATGTCGGGTGCTAAGATCATGCTGGTCGAGAGCAGTGAAATCGACATCGCTAATTTCTGTGAGAGCATGGCGCGCGATGAGCATCTGATCGAAGTCGTGACTGATCATGACACTGCCTATTCGACGGCTGCTGCAGCTGACTTTGACCTTATCGTGGTCGATCTAAACCTTGAGAAAGGCGATTCGTTGCGGCTCGTTTCGCATTTTCGAGCCGGTGAGCATACGCGCCAAACGCCAATTCTGATGTTCGGGGAGGTAGATCAGGTTGATCGCCTCGCCAAGGCGTTAGACTTGGGCGTCAACGACTACATCCTGAAACCTTTCGACCGAAATGAGATATTGGCGCGCGTGCGTACGCAGATAAGGCGCCGGCGGTTTCAGGACTTGATGCGCCAACACTATGAACAATCCCTGTCACTCGCGCTGACGGACAGCCTGACCGGGTTATATAATCGTCGCTATTTGATGACCCATCTCGAAGGGCTGATGGGCAACGTAACCGAGCGGGTTAAGACCATGGCGGTTTTGATGCTCGATGTTGATCACTTCAAAAACGTGAATGACAGCCACGGGCATCCGGTTGGTGACAAGGTCCTGAGAGATTTGGCCGGGTTAATGCTTTTGAGCGTCCGCAATGTCGATACCGTGGCGAGAATTGGCGGTGAGGAGTTCGTAATCGTCATCCCTGATACCAGCCCGGAGATCGCCCATCGTGTCGCCGAACGTGTGCGCAAGCGCATCGCTGATCATGAAGTTCTAGTCGATGGCCTGACAGATCCGCTGCGAGTGACAATTAGTATCGGTGGCGCCATATCGACCGGCGATTTGGAGGAAATTGAATCGCTTTTATCACGCGCCGACAGCGCGCTCTACAAAGCCAAGGGCGCAGGGCGCGATCAAGTTATATTTTCAGAAGATGCCTAATTTAAATAACCTGGCTACAAAACAAAACCAGGCCCTATACAAAACCAGGCATCACAAACGAATAAAGGGCCGCATGAGCGGCCCTTTGAAATGATCACGCCGCACAGCGGGTCGATTACTTGATCTTGGCTTCCTTAAACATGACGTGCTTGCGCGCAACTGGGTCGTATTTCTTGAACTCAAGCTTCTCAGTCAAGGTGCGGGGGTTCTTCTTTGTGACATAATAGAACCCGGTGTCAGCGGTGCTGACCAGTTTGATCAGGACGGTGGCCGGCTTTGCCATGTTCGGTCCTCGTTTGCTAGAGATTGAATTTTGCGAAAGATACCGTTCGCGCCCATCAAGTCAAGAGAAGAGGCACGAGATGGCGTAGGAGGCTTGCTTGAGCTGGTTTGCGATGAGCGGCCAATGCGGGCGCTTTTCGAGATCGCGAGTAGACGGGTATGCAGCTCCGGACGAGATAGAAGGTTTTGCGCCAACTTCAAATCAAGGTCTCCATTGCCGTCACCGCTTTCTTCGCGGATTGCCCGTGTGGCGCAGCTCCGGAGAAGGGCTTCTTGCTGGGTGTGAGTCAAATAATTGGCGTCGTGGCGTAAGACAAGATGGGTCGGTGGTGCCATGGTTTCCGCTTCCAAGGCTTCGATCACGGCCGCCGCTCCACCGGTGAGTTCGTTAGTGCAAATCACAGGGTAGACGCCAAATCTTGAGATCGGATAGCCGGTCGGTGTGTACATCTTTGTCCAGGTCACATAGAGCTCCCCCCCGTTTGGAAGACTCACGATGGTTTGGACTGATCCTTTGCCGTAGGTGCGTCCACCGATAAGCACCGCCCGGCTGGCGTCCTGAAGGGCCGCCGCGACGATTTCGGAAGCCGATGCGGACGACTTGTCGATCAACACGACAACCGGTAATCCATCACTAACGTCGTCGGCCTGGGCCTCGAAGTGGTTTACCGCCTTTGGGTGCCTGCCTTTGGTGGTCAAGATATCTCCCTCGGTAATCAATAGATCCGAGATTGCGACCGCGTCCTTGAAGATACCGCCCCGATTGCCTCGCAGGTCTACGATCAGACCCTTGATGGACTTTCCGATGTCTCGGGTTGCTTGTGAAATCTTGTCTCGCATAGCGCTTGCCGTATGAACATTGAACGCCGTCACGAGAAACCTCGCGACATTGCCGTGTCGGCGATAGAAGACGGTTTGCTCGATCACTCGGGCTCGTTGGATCGAGAAATGTTTGAGTCGTTTGTCACGTATTATGCCGATCGATACAGTTTCGCCCTCGGACCCCCGGATGAGCTGTGAGACATCGACAATAGCCAGACCATGTATTGGTTGGCCGTCGACTTCTGATAAAACATCTCCGGTGCGTACGCCGGCGTCGCTGGCGGGAGAGTTCTCGAAGACTGCCGACAATACGATACGTTGTCCTGCTTGGCGTAAGGTCACGCCAATGCCCGTGTATCCTTGCCTCTGCGCGCGGTTGCGCCGGGCTGCTTCGGCCCCGGCATAGCGCGAAAAGCGGTCAAGCTCGCTTACGGCTGTTTGTACGATCAATCGGTAGAGCGTTTCGGGATCCGCGTTTCGAACCGCTTTGGACGAGCCACGCGCCAGATCAATAGCTGCGGTGGTCAGCATGCTCCATCGCGGGATGTCATTTCGCTCCGGAGCTTTGAATTCTCCGAGAATGGAGTCGGCCATTGTCACCCGCAACCGGCCCTCGGTGAGTTGAACCTTAAAATCGCCGTCCAGTTCGGAAATCGCATTCATGCCTTTGAGTGCAAGATGCGGGATGTCGGGGGGATCGATGTGAAAGGCGTAGATGCCTTCAAAGGCCGCAGAGAAAAATTCAGCCGCCACATCCCGATCAAAGACCCGAGGATCGCGAATTTCTGGGCGAGAGGCGCAAGACGCAAGGAGCAATGCGGCTACAAGCATGAGCGCACCGATCAATCCTTTGCGTTCGCCAATAGAGCGGCGACCAAACTCGCAAAATTGCATCAAATTATGCCGAATCGCTCTACGAATTCCCCGAACTCAATTAGTTTGCGGGAATTCCCGGGCCGGATCAACGCCGTCGCGACCGCCCTCGTTTTTGTCGTGACGGCTCTCGGGAATTCCGGGCCCGCCCCCGGCCGCGACGACCGCCGCTTTCCGTGATTTTGCCACCGCTGAGATAGTCGAGTGTCAGGCGGCCGGTGGCGATATCAGCGGCAATCAATCGGACCTCGATTTCATCTCCGATGCCGAATGTCAAACCGCTCGTAGTGCCGCGCAATTGGTGCAGAGCCTCATCAATCTCGTAGTAGTCAGACGGAAGATTGCGCATTCCAACCAGACCATCGGCGCCGGTATCGGCAATCGCGACGAACACTCCGGCGCTCGCGACGCCGGTGATTCGGCCGATGAAATCCGAGCCGACGCGATCGGCGAGATACCGGGTGGCATATCGGTCCATGGCCATGCGTTCGGCGACAACGGCCCGTCGTTCGGTCATCGAAATTTGCTCGGCGAATTCAACGAATCGCGAACCGGCATCTTTGGATAAACCGTCATCGCCAAAGTTATGAGCCGCGATTAAGGCGCGATGGACCAACAGGTCAGCATAGCGGCGAATTGGCGAGGTGAAATGCGCGTACCGCGCCAGGCCGAGGCCGAAATGCCCGATGTTGTCTGGGGCGTACAGTGCTTGGGATTGGCAGCGCAGGACCAATTCGTTGACCAAACGCTCGTTCGGGGTTTCGCGAACCTGTCCCAGCAGTCGGTTGAAGGTCTTGGGTCGAATGACCTCGTTCTGACCGAACTTCATATCCAGGCTGGCCAAAAACTCGCGAAGCCGGGTGACCTTTTCCGGGTCCGGGCTTTCATGGACCCGATACATGCAGGCCGTCCGGCGACGCTCCAAAGTCTCTGCGGCGCAAACGTTGGCTTGAACCATGAGTTCTTCGATAAGCTTGTGGCTGTCGAGCCGGGCTCGCGGCGAGATCGCCAACACATGGCCCTCGTCGTCCAGTTCCACAGTGCGCTCTGGCAGATCCAGGTCGAGGGCGCCTCGATGTTCCCGCGCGATCTTCAAGGCCTCATAAGCGCCATACAGTGGCTCTAGAACGCCGTCTGGGACCGTCACCCCCGGGTCAGCACCGTCGCGTGCCATTTGCACCTGCTCGTACGTCAGGCGGGCAGCAGAGCGCATGAGGCCCCGTAAGAATCGGTGCGATCGCTTGCGGCCCTCGGCGGTGAGAACGAACTCAACCGCCATGCAAGCCCGCTCTTCGTTCGGACGTAGTGAGCAGAGACCGTTTGACAGTGCCTCTGGCAACATCGGCACGACTCGGTCTGGAAAGTAGACGGAGTTACCCCGCTCCAGTGCTTCCCTGTCGAGGGCATCGTTTGGTCGGACATAGTGTGCGACATCAGCGATTGCCACCAACACGCGCCATCCACCTGGGTTTTCCGGATCGTCGTCAGTGGCAGCCCAGACAGCATCGTCGAAGTCTCGCGCATCGGCCCCATCGATCGTGACCAATGGGGTTTCGCGAAGGTCTTCTCGTTCGCCGAGGTCGACGGGGCCGGCCGCCTCGGCCAGCGCCAGGGCCTGGCTCGGAAACACTGTCGGGATATCGTTTTCCTGGATCGCGAGCAGGCTAATCGCACCCGGATCGTCAATGCCGCCGATCCGTTCAACGACACGGGCCCTGCGTAAACCCAATCGGTCGCGTTTTAGAGGTTCGACCAGGACCAGGTCGCCAGACTGGGCGCCGCCGTCATCGCCAGACGCGACCACCAAGTCGTGGCGCGCCCGACGGTCGGTCGGGTGCACCTTGCCGCCGTGGCGTTCTCGCTCATAGACGCCGAGCATGCGTTCGGGAGCGGCGTCGATCCGGCGCATGACCTCGCCGGTATATTCGTTGTCGTCATTCTGTCGGATCCGCACGAGCGCGCGGTCTCCGATACCAAGTCCGCGACCAGGTCTATTGTCCCATGGCAAGGTGATGCGCGGCATTGGATCGGTGCCGGTCCAGGTTGCCGGCTCGGCGACCGCTTCCCCCATCTCACTATCGAGATCGACGACGGTTACCACTGTGACGCTTGGCAGCTGGTTTGCAGCGGCTTGGCGTTGACGACGCGGGGCGATTTCACCGCCGGCCTCCATCTCACGGAGCAGCTTCTTCAACGCCATGCGGGCGGCGCCCTTAATGTTGAAGGCACGCGCTATCTCTCGTCGGCCAACCGGGTCGGGGCTGGATTCCACGAATTCGATGATCTGCTGCTTGCTTGGCAGGCTGTGCGATCCCTTGGCTTGCGTGCGGGCGTGCGGGCGTGCGGGCGGGCGTGCCATGGGGCGTATCACGTCGGCTGATCGCTACTCAGCCTGCGGCGCTTCAGCTTTGGCGGCAGGTTTCTTGGTAGTGGTCTTTTTTGCTTTTGTCTTTTTGGCAGCCGCTTTTTTCGCAGGGGCCTTCTTTGCCGCTGCTTTGGGTTTTTCAGCTTTGCCCGCTTTAGCTTCGATCAGGGCAATTGCGTCCTCAAGTGTGATCGCATCTTTGTCCAATTCCTTGGGCAAGGTCGCGCGGATCTTGCCGGACTGAACGTAAGGCCCGTATCGGCCGGCTTGCACCGTTACCGGCTTGCCTTTCATCTCTCCGAGCTTCTTGGCGGGGGGCTTCTTGCGAACGTGAGAGGCAATGAGGTCGACGGCGCGGTTGAGGCCGATCGTCAGAACATCATCGTCTTTTGGGATCGAGACATACCCATCGCCATGCTTCAGGTAAGGGCCGAACCGGCCGAGACCGGCCAAAATCATCGCGCCGTCCTCGGGGTGCGCTCCGACCTCACGTGGTAGAGCCAAAAGACCGATCGCGATCTTCAGGTCAACCGTCTCGGGGTCTGTTCCCTTCGAAATTGAGGCGCGCTTGGGTTTCGCCTTTGAGCCTTCTTCCTGCTCACCGAGTTGGACGTAGAAGCCATAGGGCCCTTTGCGTAGCGTGATCGATTTACTGGTGGCCGGATCATCGCCAAG
>JABIRP010000041.1 GCA_018699735.1 Rhodospirillaceae bacterium
ACGGTCTGCTCAAGCACCGAGGCGCAGGCCCGCGCGATCCAGGATGCGGGCTCATCGGAATACGGCGTTACGATTGCAATCTTCATGGCACAGTGATCGCACAATACTGAACGTCTCGGCGTGAGACGGTCGCTTACGGGTTCACGACGGTAGCCGGCGCGGTGTTACAGCCAACGCGACGGGTTCAGCCGGAGGTGTGAATCATAGGCAGAAAGGAATTCGGCCAAATACGTCACGTTGTCGCATTCGATAGCTGTCGCGGACTCCGCGTCGAACCCCATTCGTCACCGCGCCAGCAAGGCCTCTACGAACCCCCAGTCATCCCCCTCGCAATCAAACCTCGCCGGGGTCGAGATCGCCTGTGAGAGCAGGGCGCGGTAGTCGTCGCGGGGGATTTCTTGGGCGCCGAATTGGACCAGATGGTCGGTTATGAACTGAGTGTCGAGCAGGGTGAAGCCGCCGGCCCGCATGCGCGCCACCAGATGCACCAGCGCCACCTTGGACGCGTCGGTCTCGCGGCTGAACATGCTTTCTCCAAAGAAGGCACCGCCGAGCACGACGCCGTAGAGCCCGCCGACCAATCGGCCATCACGCCAGCACTCGACAGAATGACAATGACCACGCTCGTACAACGCCATATAGAGCGCCTCAATTTCGGGATTGATCCAGGTGTCGGGGCGATCACCGGTTTTCTCGGCGCAAGCCTGGATCACGCCGGCGAAGGCGGTGTCGTAGCGGACCTCGAAGTGACGCTTGCGGACCGTCTTGCGCAGGCTGCGCGAGATATGGAATTCGTTAAGGGGTAGTACGCCGCGCTTGTCGGGGTCGACGAAGAATAGCCTCGGGTCATCCCGGCTCTCCGCCATCGGAAACACGCCGATGGCGTAGGCTTGCAGCAGGAGTTCCGGCTTAAGCTCGGTCATCGCACGACATCCGACAAGACTATGCTGCCTTGAGTTCGAGACCATTGCCCTCCGGATCGCTCAAATACAGCGAAGGACCGTCGCCGCTGGCACCGAATCGTGTCTTGACCTCGTCCCCTTCGACACCGTGCGCTGCCAGGTGTGCCCGAATCGCGGCTTCATCGAAGGGTTGGATGCGGATTGCGACATGGTCAACATTGCGTCCGTCGGCGCCTGGTGGGGCGCCACCGGCCTGGCCCAGTTTGCCGTTCATGTCGACCAGATCGATCATCGAAAGGCCGGCCCGCAGATGGTAAAGGCCAAGCGGCTCGTTATGCTTGGCAAGCGGGCAGCCGAGTACGTCCTGGTAAAACGCGAGCATGCTGTCGATGTTCTTGGCCCGCACGACCACATGGTCGAGGGCCGCGATCTCATAGGGTGGTTTAGCCATCCGAAACTCCCAATCACAGAGCACCGCAGCCTGAATGGCGGCGAGGCGGGTTCCAGTCGGGTCGATCATATCACGGTCCAGCCATAGAATTTTCTCGCATTCGAGAGGACATCCTGAAACCTTGAAACGTGATGACCGATATCGATGGCGATAAACGTTTGCAAACCGACTGCCGACAGTGTGTTGGGCTCTGTTGCATTGTTTTGCCGCATCGCGCCGGGGCCGGCTTTCCCGCTGCCAAGGTGCCCGACTGGCCGTGCTCGCATTTGGATGAAGGTTTCCGTTGCCGGATCCACGACAGCTTGGCCCAGCATGGATACACGGTTTGCCCGCGATACGACTGCCGGGGGGCCGGCGTCTTGGTCAGCCGGTTCCTTGAACCGGGCCCAGCGGAACAGATCGCGGAGCAGGCTGAAAGACTGGAAGACTTCCGACAGTTGAGCCGATTGCATCAGGTGATCTGGGCCTTGATGTCCGTTGATCAGCCGGGTGCGGAGGCCTTGCGTGGTGAACTGCTTGGAGTGAGTGAAGCTTATGAGCGCCTTGGCATATTCAAAATGACGCAGTCGGCACAGGCTGAACTCGCGCGCAATGCCGGTCTGATCGAGGATATACTGAACGGCTACAGCACCAATGTGGAAAGTGAGAACGATGAGCAGGCTTAAAGGAAAGGTCGCGGTGATCACCGGGGCGACGAGCGGGATCGGGTTGGCGACGGCGGAAATGTTGTCCGAGAGAGGAGCCAAGCTGGTTCTCCACGGGCGCCGCGAGTCCCTATTGGCGGAGCATTCCGCGAGGCTGCCGGATTGCGCGCATATGAGCGGTGACATTTCCGATCCGACGGCTTTCCAATCCCTCCTGGATATGGCAACCGAGCGGTTTGGCGGCGTTGATATCGTCTACAACAATGCCGGACTGAATTCCGCCGGTCTTATTGAGGACATCGATATCGACAAGGTCTGCGAGATGATGCGGATCAACGTCGAAGCCGCGACCCGGGTGACCTATACGGCAATGAAGCTTTTCAAGGCGCAGGGCCGTGGTCATCTGGTCTGCACCTCAAGTGTTCTCGGAACCAAATCGAGAACCGGAGCGGGGGCCTATTGCGGCACGAAACACGCGATGGAGGCACTCGCCGAAGCCTTGCGCATGGAGCTTGCCGGGACCGGGATCAAGATCACCTGCGTTGAGCCTGGATTGGTCATCACGGATTTGCATCGCGGCCAGGCGCAGCGCCCGGAAGTGGTGCAGAACATCGCTCGGCCACTGCTGCCGGCGGATGTCGCCAAGGCGGTGGTCTTCGCGCTGGATCAGGAAGACCACGTGCTGATTCCCCGCGTCATGGCACTTGCGGCAGATCAGGTGGTTTGAGCTCGGCCGGTGTCTCTGAGATTCGATGACGCCTGTTGGCCGAAATGAAGCACCCGGATCTGATGTCCCGATTGGGCGGAATTGGTGATGCTTTTGCGGATGGAAATTTCCGGATCTACTCGATTGGGTCGTTTTCATCCTGGATCAGTTTCTTCGTTCAGATCGTCGCCGTCTCCTGGCTGACCTGGGAGTTGACCGGCTCCACCGTTTGGTTGGCCGTGATGGCGCTCCTTGACATCGTACCGAACGTACTACTCTTGCCACTGGGCGGCGCTATCGCCGACCGCTTTGACCGGCTCTGGGTCATGAACATCGCCCACGCGCTGCTCCTGGTCCAAGCGGCTGTGATGGCGGTTCTCTCATGGGCTGGTCTTCTGACGATTTGGCCGCTCGCTATTTTGGTGCTTATCCACGGGACCCTACTTAGCTTCAGTGTTCCCGCGATGTTCGGGATGTTGCCGCGTTTCGTTGCGGCTTCTCGCCTGTCATCGGCCTTCGCTGTCAATTCATCCTACGCTCAATTGTCCGTCTTTGTGGGGCCAGCGCTGGCGGGCTGGATTATCGTAGATTTCGACATTACGACCGCTTTTGTTATCAATGTGCTTGGGTATGGCATTCATCTGACGTCGACGATGTTTCTTCGAACACCGGCCGGTTATGTCAAGCCGGCAAAGAGCCGCCACACTGTCGTTGGGGATATGATTGAAGGGGTTC
>JABIRP010000321.1 GCA_018699735.1 Rhodospirillaceae bacterium
AGGCCACCTTGCCTGGTGATGTTGCCAGCAAGCTCGCGAGTGTCATCAAACGCCTGTCTTCAGACGATAATGCACGCGTCCAACTCGTGGCCTACGCAAAGGGCGGCGGCGGTAGCCCGAGCCAAGCTCGGCGGTTGTCGCTTTCACGGGCGCTTGCGGTCAGGTCATATATCATGAGCAAGGGTATACGCAGCACTCGCATGGATGTTCGTGCGTTGGGTGATCAGGCCGGCAGCGAGGCGGCCGACCGGGTAGACGTCGTCTTGCAGGCACGTTGATCGGGTCCGCGAAAACATGATCACGGCTACAACGGTTGACCTACCAGGAGGACCACGGTGACAAGCCCGCGCCGCTATCTGGTCCGCATGCTTATCTTCATAACGATTGCAGGCGCGCTCGTAGGGATGCTCTACGCACCGCTATATGATGCATTCATGGCGAATGTCGCGCTCAACGGTATGATCGTGGGCGCCTTGGTGATCGGTATTATCTTTGCCTTCCGGCAGGTAACGGAGATCGGGCCCGAAGTGCGTTGGATCGAGACTTTTCGTAGTCACCAGCCAGGCATGTCGATCCAAGAGCCGCCAATCCTGTTGGCACCGGTCGCGGCCATGCTGGGCGAGCGGCGGGAGATGGGTTTGTCTTTGTCGGCACTGTCTCTGCGCTCATTGCTGGACAGCATTAGCTCGAGATTGGACGAGTCGCGGGATATCTCCCGCTACCTCATCGGGCTCCTTATCTTCCTGGGATTGCTGGGCACGTTTTGGGGTCTGTTGCAGACAGTGGGCTCGGTCAGTCAGGTCATCGGCGGGCTCAGTGTAGAATCCGGCAATTTAGGCGATGTATTCTCCGATCTAAAATCCGGATTGGAATCACCACTGAACGGTATGGCCACAGCCTTTAGCTCCTCCCTCTTTGGACTAGCCGGATCATTGGTCCTTGGTTTTCTCGATCTACAACTTGGCCAGGCACAAAATCGTTTCTACAACGATCTGGAAGAATGGCTATCCGGTTTGACCCGTCTGTCCAGCGGTGCCGCAGTTGCCGAAGGTGAAACCTCCGCCACCGCCTATCAAGCTGCATTGTTCGAGCAGACGGCAGAATCTCTTGACCGCTTGCAACGCGTCATCCTTCGCAGTGAGGATGACCGCCGGCAATCGAACACCAACCTCATGGCTTTGAACGAAAAGCTGACCACGCTTACCGATCAAATACGGGTTGATCAGGATATGCTGATCCGGTTGAGCGAGGCACAGATGGAATTGCGTCCGGTTTTGAACCGGTTGGCCGATGCCCAAAGTGGTGGTCGAGACGAGATCGTGCGATCGCATCTTCGCAATATCGAAGCCTATCTCGCCCGCCAATTGGAAGATGGAGCCCAGGGTCGCGCTCAGGCGTTGGATGAAATGCGCCAGGAATTGCGTCTCGTTGCCCGTACCATCGCCGCGCTCGGCGAGACCGACACCTGATCGGGACGGACAGGTCCGATGGCCAGCATCGCTCGACGCCGCCGCCCACGCGACACCAATATTTGGCCAGGCTTCGTCGATGCTTTGGCGACCCTTCTGATGGTGATCATCTTTGTATTGATGATCTTTATCGTCGCCCAATTTTACCTGACCCAAACGCTCTCTGGTCGAGACGAAGCACTGGAGCGTCTAAACCGGCAGGTTAGCGAATTGAGCGAGTTGCTGGCCCTGGAGCGCGACGGGAATGCGGAACTCCGGTTCAACATGGCCCAGCTATCCGAAGAATTGCAGGCATCGATCGCCAGCCGCGACCGGCTTTCGGCTCAGGTCAACTCGCTGTTGACGCAGCGCGATCAAATGGAAGACCGGTTAGCTATTGCCGTCAGCGAACGAGCCGGGTTGCAGCAACGCATCGTCGAGCTTGAAAGCTCCGGCGAAGGGCTTAATCAACGTCTGACCCAGGTCTTGAGCGAGCGCGACGGCTTGCTGGCGAAACTGCGCGCGGTCGAAGAAGACACACGGCTGGTCAAGACCCAGCGCGATGAAGCCGGAGCGGGTCTGGACGATGCGCTCAAAATCATCGACGCCAATCGCGACACAATCGAGCTTCAACTGAGGGACCTGGAAAGCCTGAGGCGCGATCTTGCCGCCCTCAAATCCGTACGAAAATCGCTGGAGGTAGAAGTCGCTGAAATGCTGGCGATCCGGGAATTACTTCAGACCGAATTGGTTGGCAGTGAGAAGGAACGTGAGGCCCTAGCCGAGCAGTTGAAGACGCAGGAAGATCGCGTCGCCGCGCTCCTGGCCGCGATCCGACTGAAGGAAGGCGAGAATACCGAGCTCACCGATAAGACGAAGCGCTTGAACGAAGATCTCTCGGCCCGACAAGCAGCCTTGGCAGAAGCTCTGGCTAATCTTGCGACCGAGAGCGACCGCTCGAAACTACTCGAGGCCGCAATTAGAGCGAAGCAGAGCGAGAACACTAAGCTTACTGATGAGATGAAGCGGGCCACCGAAGACCTCGAGGCCCGGCGCATCGCCTTGTCGGAAATCCTAGCCAAACTCGGTAGTGAACGGGATCGATCGAAACTCCTGGAAGCAGCCCTCGCGAGCGAGACTGAGAGAACCCTGTTGTCGCAGAAGGAGATCAAGCAACGCGACATCCGGCTGGAAGAGCTGCTCTCGCAGTACGATCTGGTACAAACGGACCTGACCGAGGAACAAAAGGTATCGGCCGAAGCCCAACGCCAGGTGAAAATGCTCAACCAGCAACTGACGGCGTTACGGCTGCAACTCGCGAGCCTGCAGGAAGCGCTGGACGCCTCTGACGTCGCGAGCGCCGCTCAGAACGTCAAGATTCTCGATCTCGGCAAACGGCTGAACAAGGCGCTGGCCTCGAAGGTGCAGGAGTTGGCTCGGTTCCGGTCCGAATTTTTCGGTCGATTGCGGGATGTCCTGAAGGGCCGTAAGGATATTCGGATCGTTGGCGACCGCTTTGTCTTCCAATCCGAAGTGCTTTTCTCGTCGGGTTCAGCGGACATAGGTCCCGAGGGGCATGTCAGGCTCGCTGATCTGGCGGCCGCGTTGATCGACATCGCAGAGCGTATTCCGTCCAAAATCAACTGGATCCTGCAGATAGAAGGTCATACGGATAGCGTTCCGATCTTCAACGAGCGTTTCAGCAACAACTGGGACCTTTCCTCGGCGCGGGCAATTTCGGTTGTGGAATTCCTGATTACACAAGGTATTCCGGCAAGTCGGCTTTCCGCGACCGGCTATGGTGAGTTCCAACCGATCGATCAGCGCTCCGACGAAATCGGAAATCGGCGAAACCGGCGCATTGAACTTAAGCTGACACAGCGCTAAGCGATCCTTTAGCCAGTGCATACCCTAGGCGCATCACACGCTTGCGCTGACACCGCCAGTCCGGTATATCACCGGCCTGCCGGCACGAGTCTGGAACAAGTCTGGCACGATATAGATGCGAATGCTTTGGGCAGATCCAGCCCCTCGATGGAGAACAAGACGATGAAAGCCGATACCCATCCCGAATACCATGAGATCACCGTGGTGATGACCGACGGCACCGAGTACAAGACCCGTTCGACCATGGGAAAAGAGGGCGACGTCCTGAAGCTCGACATCGATCCGAAGACTCACCCGGCATGGACCGGCCAGCATCGCATCGTCGATAGCGGTGGTCAGGTGGCTCGCTTCAACAAGCGCTTCGCGGGTCTCGGCGTCTAGTCAGCCGCTTCGAGGTCAAGAATTAAGGCGGCCTTGGGTCGCCTTTTTCATTTCTGCACAGTGATTTTCGAAGGTTCAGTGATTTTCGAAGGTTCAGTGATTTTCGAAGGTTCAGTGAACGACATCGAGTTCCTGATCCAATCGCGAGATCCGGCTGTAAAGTGTGCGGCTGCGGCGCATCAGGTCCCGCAGTTCGGCCGGAAGAAACCCGTGATGTTCTGCGCTGCCATCATCACAAACTTCCTGACCATCCAACCGGTATTCGGTTCGCAAAGCCTCTTCGCGGCTAAGCTCGCCTTCTCGTACCGCCCGTTGAACGAGCAGCCAAGCCATGCATTGGGTTAAGCGGGCGGTAATTCGCATGGACTCGCAACTGACCCGCAATCGGTCAGCAGACTGACTTCCATTCCAAGATTTGATGCGGCCAGAGACCGCTAAATCTCGAGCCTCCTCGAGCAACACCAGGGTATCCCGGTAAGGTCCGTCGATATGGAGCACGACCGCGCCCGTATCAACAGGTCTGTCTTCTTTGCCTTGATCACTCAAAACGATATACCTATCCGCTAGTCCCTCCGACGACTGTGTCGTCTATTCCGCCCCATTCATTACGATATGGAAACATAATCTCGAATTTTGATCCACCCCTCTATTGCGGATTCTACGCAATTGAAACTTGCATCCATCCTTGAACCCAAATCCGATCGCTCCCACATGTGTATTGCGCCGATTGCCCGCTACTGGGGATTGGCGAATGAGCGGTTCGCGCCTGTTGGGCGAGCCTAGGCAAACAGTCCATGTTGCTTTTGAAAGGATATGGAACCATGCGTACGATCGATTTCTCTCCCATTTTTCGCTCCACCGTCGGATTTGACCGGATGACTAACCTTGTCGACACAGCGATGCGCACGACCAGCAACACAGCTGCGCAGACCTATCCGCCCTACAACATCGAAAAACTGGATGAGGACAACTACCGCATCACCATGGCGGTGGCGGGTTTCGGCGAAGATGATGTCGACATCACAGTAACCGACAACACCCTGGTTGTGACCGGCAAGGTGAGCAAGGACGAGGGCATGCCCGCGCCGCGATATCTCCATCACGGCATCGCCGAACGCGCCTTTGAGCGTCGCTTCGATCTTGCTGACTTCATCAAGGTCCAAGGTGCTGAGCTGGTGAATGGACTGTTGCATGTCGAGCTTGCCCGAGAGGTGCCTGAAGAGAAGAAGCCGCGGAAAATCATTATCGCCGGCGGCACACCGAAGCTTGAAAGCAAGGCCGCCTAACTTCACCCAAACCAACTGCCAGCAACGGGGCGGCCCATTTGGGTCGCCCCGTCTTTGCTGAGACGGCGAATACCGAGCGCGCGCGCCAAACGGTCTTTGCCAATCCTGGCTTCGACGTCGTAGGCTCACACCTACCGTTCTGGAACCAGGAGACATCCCCGTGACCACGCCCACCCCACGCATCAAAACCACCGTCGTCGGCTCGTACCCAGTCCCCGATTGGCTGGTGTCATTGCCTTCCGAACACGCGCTCGTCGACGCAACCCGTGTCGTCTTGGCGACCCAGGAGGCTGCAGGGATCGATGTGGTTTGCGATGGCGAGCTCTATCGCTTCGATGTGAATCATCCCGAAACCAATGGGATGATCGAGTATTTCGTGCGACCGATGAGCGGGATTCGAACTGA
>JABIRP010000042.1 GCA_018699735.1 Rhodospirillaceae bacterium
CTCGGCGAAAGTAGGTTGAGAAAACGGGTGACCCATTGGAGATTTAGCTGGGCGTGCCGCCGACGTTGAGACCGGCGTCGGCACCGTGCGATGCGGTCGCATATATACCGGCCTCTCGCACGTGGTTGGTTATGATGACTGTGCCGGAGGTCATACCTCACATCGACAGCAGCGATCTACGCAACCTATATTCCCGGCATCAAAATTGAAGGGAAAAGAGCAACAACGGGTCCTTCCAGCGCTTTTGAACTTATGCGGGGCGGCAGCGCAATTGGTGTGAACGACCTCCGTTTCTCCCGAAAATCCGACGGTTGTTATCTTGGTTTTTCTTTAGCGGCTCGCTATGCCGGCGCGAGGCACAAAGTCTGAAGGAACCGGCCGCGGAGTTGAGCCTGGAGAACCGCTTGCTCAGAAAAAGCATGCTCGGGGCTGGGGACCTCGACATACGAGGTGCTCGGGAGAAGCTCGAGATCATCCGATTGGTCAAGCACTCCCATCTTCCGATGCGCCGCACCTTGGCGACACCGGGCATCCCGAGCACGACGTTCTGTCGATGGTACGACCGGTTCGTCGCTTTTGGTTTCGAGGGCCTGCAGGACCGCACAAGTGGTCCTGGACGAGTGTGGAACCGCATCCCCGGTGAGATCCATCGCCAGATCGTCGAACTGGCCTTGAGTATCCGGAACTATCGCCCCGGAAACTGGCGGTGCGGTTCATCGATAATTTGGTGAGGATTCTAAGATTATTAGCGGTGGCAGGAAACCGGGGTCTCAATATTCTTACGCTCGCAATTGGATTGCGCAGAGGTCATGCCTAACGCACCAAATCACTCAGAAGCCAGAATTATACAATCCTGTCTATTTGTTGGCTGAGGCCTTGTTTTTGGCGCTCCTCCAATTTTTCAACAAAGTTTCGGCCAACCGGTCTACTGCGCCGGCAACTGCACTGGGATGGTCGGCCATTCCCGACACCACGCCGGTACCCTTCTGCCATAACGCGATGTGGCCGGTTCGAAGCCACCCGGCATCGTCATCGAAGTACGAGATCTTTCGGTAGACACCCAGCATTGGCGATGTTGCACAGACCTCTCGTTTGGCATCGTGGGCGGTGATGATTGTCAGGGTCACCATCGCGTCAGCTTCCGCACGGGCTTGCATACCGCCTGCAACAAGATCATTTCGCAACCTCGGGAGAATACGTCGGAGATCAAGACCACAGGCATGCGCATCGGATGTGGTTTGTGTCGCTGTAACACGGAACATCCCGAGATCGGCGAGCCCAGCCGGGCCCGCTTTAGCATGATCTGCAACCGAGGAGGCAGAGCCGAATATCACGACCGTTGCGGCAATGATCGCGCTGATGGTCCACATGGCGATGCAATGCCTCTGTGACCGTTTCGTAAGATAATTTCGCACTAGCTAGAGGGCCTCCACTGGTCTCAAAACTCGGCGGGGAAGCGAATACTAGCCGATCCGCCCAGTCGAGAGTAAGATCATATCAGGGTCTAAATACAGGGTCGGGTACGTTACCCGAACGATAAACAATGTTGTACACAATTGCGTTTGCCGTGGCGGCGACAGTAGTCGTTGGTGCGTGGGAGCTTGCGGGCGAAACGGCCGCTGAGTATTTCGCCAAATACACCGTCGATCAATCCGATCTCGGCGCCAGTGTGAACGAGCCTGTCATTCTCAGGGATACGTCGACCCCAATTATTGAGAAGGCGGTCGACGATGGCACCGCGGCGCTCGCGATTGCGTCGCATCCGATTTTGTTTTCCGCCACAACCGGACCAATTGCTACAGCCACCAACCGTACCGCCGCGACGTTGCATGAGACCGAAAAGCAAGTTGCCACTCAAAGCGACGCGCAGGGTGGCTCTCAGGATGGCTCACAGGGCGACGACACCATAGTGACCACTCATCAAGACACCGAGACAGCTGTGTCGGAGATCCCCGACCCTCTGCTTTCGCTGATTGGCGATACGCCGCACCGGCGCCCAGACGGTACCGTCTTCATGCCAATTGCCGCCCAACGTGTGTTTGGCCTGCGCACGGTTTTGGCTGATCGACTGAGCATCCCGAAGACGTCTGAATTTCCAGGCCACGTGGTTCCCAACCCAAGCACCGGCCATTTAGCGCAGCTAGCCCAAGAAGGGTTCATAGAGGTTGCCGAGGGCGGTTTCCCATTCATCGGCCAACGCGTGAGGCGCGGCGATCTTTTGGCTTATCTGAAGCCGACGCTCGACACCCTCGGGCAAGCGCAGATGACCGAGCAGATTCAGAACCTGGCAAACAAGATCGAACTGGCGCGCAAGCGGATGGCACGTCTGGAAGAGGTTTTGTTCGTACGTTACCGGGCCAGCAAGATCGAGCAGATCCGGGTAGAAATCATGGGGTTACGGCGTCAATTGGCGATACTTGAGGGCTCGGTTTTCGATCGGGTACCAATCCGCGCCAAAACAGATGGCATCGTCTCGCATGTCTCGGTCGCCGCCGGTCAATACGTTGACGCCGGGGAAACGTTGTTCGAAATCGTCGACCCGACGCGCCTCTGGGTTAAGGCCTCCGCCTTCGAGATCGGCATAGCCGAGAAGATTTCGAGCGCGACCGCCGTTACGGCCGATGGCACACCGTTATCTCTTCGTTTTGTAGGCGGCGGTCTGTCCCTGCAAAATCAGGCAATCCCGCTTCAGTTCGAGGTTCTCGACCCACCGGCAGGCTTGACCGTTGACACACCGGTCACCGTTGTCGTCCGGGGTCGCCGCGTTATGATGACGGGCGTTCGGGTGCCTCGCGAGAGCGTGGTTAGGACCAGTGACGGCCTTCGGCTGGTTTGGGAGCGCCGGTCGGCCGAGAGCTTCGTACCGCATCATGTTTCGGCCGTCCCGATTGATGCAGATAGCATCCTGGTGACCAGTCGGCTCAGCCATCGTCTGCGCGTCGTCACGCGCGGCGCGGGTGTCCTTTCACAGGTGCAATAGGGTGATGAAGATCGACAACAACGTTGTTATCAGGCTTTTAGTGCTGCTGTGCCTGGTGGCCGGAAGTTCTGGTCCCGCATTGGCCGGAGGCGCGAAGACCTCGGACATTCAAGCGGGGCACGAGCACGAGACGTCTATACCGATCCTGGCGGCAGAGACGCCAAAGGACCCATCGAATCCCGGGCGCCAGATCTCGATTTACTCAGCTACATTCTATCAAACGACGGCGATTGCGGCATTGGCGGGCGGTGTGGCAACCATTGGTGTGATCGGCGGCAGTCCGACTATGGCAGTTACCGCGGCCGGAGCGGTAATGCTGATTTACTGGTTTCTGCCGTGAGGGCGCCTGAAGGAGATTAAGAATGGGAACGATTGTCACGGTTGCGGTCATTGCTGGCGCACTCTTCGCCGATATGATCGTCGAGGTCGGCGCAGAGGTCTCCACCGACGTTCTTCTGGAGGATGATGCCGGCGTTATCAGTGAGCCGTTGCCGCTACCACAGGGCCGGATCGTCAACATGTTGCCCGGAACCAGTGTCGAAGTGACACCGCGCCCAACTGAAAGCCGCTGGTGGAATTGAGACTTATTACTCGCCGGGAACCGGTTGGCCCGGTACTGATTGACCAGAAGTACCGGGGCGATTGCGGCGAATGTAAAATACTGTCGTGACGAAACCGTAGACCGCCAAGCCGGCCAATAGAAATATCCAGCCAGGAACCGCGGTCGGTTTCACCTCGGAGACGCTTGCAGCCGCCGCGGAGTTGCCCGAGCTCTCACCACCCGGCACCACCAGCATCAGTGTTCGGGTACCCGTCTCCACGCCGAACTCGTAACTGATCTCGATTTCGTTACGCCCTCCACCAAGCGTGACCTCGCCGCTCGCGTAAACTCCTGGAGCGATCTCGGTCAGTGTTTCCGGCAAGAAGTTGATCGTCGCCTCTACTACACCGTCGGTTTTCGGGATGCTCGTCGAAAAATCTTCAACAAAGAGCGCCAATCGCGGCGCTTCGAACTTTACCTTCTGAGTGCGTCCGAACACCTTGAAGATCGGGTCCTCATATTGCCGCCGATTGGCATAAACCAACACGACCTGAAGATCGCCAATTCGAGCTTCGACGCGCGGCGATACGACTAGAGCCTTGGAGGCACCATGATCGTCACTTGCCGACGCCAGTACAGGCGAAAGCGACAAGGTCGCGAAGATGGCGAGTATCAGCAGCCTTGCGGCCATGGTGTTAAGTCCAGAATCTATCAGCGGTAATCCCTATGATAGTTCGAGAAGATAAGCGCGTCCATAAACTGGCAAGACACACCCGCATTTCTAATTGGTATTTATGATGCTCATTGTTGGTGGTAGAACGGGTCCGGGGCTTAATAGAGGGAATGCTAAAATGAAGAGATTACTGGCCGGTGCTGTCGGTCTAGCGTTGCTTGTCGCCGCAAACCCGGCGAGCGCGAAACTAAAGGTTTTCGCATGTTTCCCGGAATGGGAAGCGCTCGTGAA
>JABIRP010000322.1 GCA_018699735.1 Rhodospirillaceae bacterium
AAGGACTCCATGGAGACCCCTCTCGTCTTGCTTGAACACCAGTGCCCCCCAGGAATGCGACAATCCAGGGCGACCGGCGCTAACATATCCACTCGACCCGGCCCTGTCCATGGGATCTGGCCGCGAGCGCCCGTCGATGCGCCGTTCAACCCGGGCTTCGACCCGGGCTTCGACGCACTGCCTGTACTCAGCCCGGTTCAGGATCACGACGGTATTGAGTTTTTTCGTGATCATGAGGCGGATTGAGCGGAGCCGAAGCCCGGGTAGCAGGACGACCGCTCCACTTGCCGAGATGCATGGTTTGGCCTATCCCATGGTTTACCTGATTAGAGGTCACGAAATACCGAAACCCGCATCGCGGAGCCACAACCCGGAGCTAAGCGGCATGGCAAAGGCGCCAAATCCTATCATTCTGATCCCGGCGCGGTTGGCATCCACCCGTCTGCCCGACAAACCGCTCGCCGAGATCCATGGCGAGACGATGATCGTGCATTGCTGGCGCCGGGCGGTCGAGGCCGACATCGGCCGGGTTGTGGTCGCTTCGGCGGACGCCGCGATTGCCGATGCGGTGCTCGCCGCCGGTGGAGAAGCCGTTCTGACCGATCCGGCCCACCCGAGCGGCTCCGACCGCATCCATGAGGGCGTGCAATTGGCCGACCCCAATGGGCGCCACGACATCGTCATCAACATGCAGGGCGACAGCCCGAACCTCGCCCCGATTGCCCTGCACGCCACGCTCGACCTTCTGTCCAACCCGAACGTCGACATCGGAACTGTCGCGGCCGAGATCGTCGACGAGGACGAGCGCGATGACCCGAGCGCGGTCAAAGCCGTGGTCGCCTGGGAGAAAGATGAGAACCACGGCCGCGCCCTCTATTTCACTCGGGCGACGGCGCCAAGCGGCGACGGCCCGCTCTATCACCATATCGGGCTTTACGCCTATCGCCGCACCGCATTGGAACGGTTTGTCGCCTTGCCGCGCTCACCGCTGGAAATACGTGAAGGGCTGGAGCAATTGCGGGCGATGGAAGCCGGGATGCGCATTGACGTAGCCTGCGTTGACACGGTTCCACTCACTGTCGATACTCCGGCCGACCTCGCGCGAGCGAGATCTCTCATGCAACCCCAAGACAAATAGAGGCTTCAGTGGCCGACGCAAAAAACACAATCGCTTTTCAGGGCATGCCCGGCGCCTTTTCGCACGCCGCCTGCCGCGCCGCGCGCCCAGACATGGAGCCCCTGCCCTGCAACAGCTTCGAAGACATGCTGTCTGCCGTGAAAGACGGCCGAGCCGAGAATGCCATGGTGCCGGTCGAAAACTCGGTCGCCGGTCGGGTCGCCGACATCCACCACCTGCTGCCGGCCTCTGGCCTGTATATCATCGGCGAGCATTTTCAACGTGTTAACATCATGCTGCTCGGCGTGCCAGGGGCTCGGATTGAGGATCTGAAACAGGTCCATTCGCACACGCATGCGCTCGCCCAATGTCGTAAGCTCATCCAGGAATTAAGCCTTACACCGATTATCCATGCGGATACGGCCGGCTCAGCCATCGATGTCGCCAAGTGGGGTGACAAGTCGATTGCAGCCTTCGCGTCGTCACTTGCCGCCGAGATCAACGGGCTCGAAATCCTGCGCGACAGTGTCGAGGACGCTGAACACAACACCACGCGTTTCCTGATCATGGCGCGCCAAGGCCTGATGCCACCAGCCGACAACGGAACCTGCGTCACCACCATCGTGTTCCGCGTTCGCAGCGTACCAGCAGCGCTCTACAAAGCGCTTGGCGGGTTTGCGACCTGCGGTATCAACCTGACCAAGCTTGAGAGCTACATGGTCGGCGGCAGCTTTGAGGCGGCACAGTTCTATGTTGACGCCGAGGGCCATCCCGAAGAGCGGCACATGAAGCTGGCGTTGGAGGAACTGCAGTTCTTCTGCCCCAAGGGCGGCGTTCAGATCATGGGCACCTACCCGGCTCACGATTTCCGATTCCGCGACAGCCACGACGCGTAGGAGAGACCTATGGCTTTGACCGTCACGCCCCTGACCCCGAACCTGGGCGCGGAGATTTCCGGTGTCGACTTGTCAGTGCCGCTCAGCAATTCCGATTTCGATACGGTTCATCAGGCATTCGTTGACCATTCTCTCCTGGTCTTCCGCGGCCAAGATCTCTCGCCAAAGGCTCAGGTGGCATTCAGCCAGCGCTTCGGGCCGCTGATGATCCACGTTCTGAAAGAGGCGTTGATCGAAGACCAGCCGGAAATCTACAAGATCTCGAACCTGACCGAGGACGGTAAACCGGTCGGCCGGGCCTATGCTGGGCAGTACTGGCACTCCGACCTGACCTACGAGCCTCAGCCGTCGCTCGGCTCGCTGCTTTATGGTGTGCAGGTTCCAGAGGTCGGCGGCGACACACTGTTCGCCAGTACCGCCCATGCCTATGAAACGCTGTCGCCCGCCATGCAAGGCTTTCTCGAGGGACTGACCGCCGAGCATCACTTCGCGCATGCATTTCGCGAGCGCCCGAAAGCGAAGACCGGCTCACCCAACCATCTGGAAGAGCGCCCACCGGTGGTGCACCCGGTTGTCCGCACCCACCCCGAATCGGGCCGGAAATGCCTGTTCCTGAACGAGGGCTTCACCGTCAGAATCAAGGAACTCGCACCCGCCGAGAACAAGGCCGTCATGCAGTTCCTGTTTGACCACATGACCCGCGCGCAGTCCGTTCTGCGGCATCATTGGCAAGACGGCGACGCAGTCCTCTGGGACAATCGCGCCTTGGTTCACAGGGGTGTCGACGACTATGGCGACGACAGCCCGCGCCACATGCACCGCACGACGATCGAGGACACGGCGGAGTATTAGGGGCCGGCAGAATCAAACGCCCTAAAGCGAAGACCTTCGTCATCCTGAGGTGCGCGCGCAGCGAACCTCGAAGGACGCACATCGGTGAGGTCGTGCGTCCTTCGAGGCTCACCCTTCGGGCGCGCGCCTCAGGATGACGAAGATCTGGTTGGCTCAATAACGAAATGTCGGAACCCGCCTCAGTATCGCTTCCCCCACCATCTTCCGCCCGCGCCCAATTCCGCTTTCCGGGGAATGACAAAGGATGGAGAGAGTGGACTTGATATAGAGGCGAGATATCGCCGCTAGTCAAACCCGGACCTTAACCCTGCAATTCTTCCAAAGCCTGTCGAATATCGTCCGGGATTTCCTGTGCCTTGCCATCATCATTGCCAATCAACACCGTTTTAAAGCTGGTCTCGAAAGCGACCACACCGTCAGCAACGCGCTCCATTAGGTAGGTGAACGTCGCGGACTTGGTCCCTATAGACGCAACGCCGAAACTCAGTCGGAATTCATCCCCCGCGACCAAACCAGCTTTGAAGTCCGTTTCGGCATGAACAACCGCGAAAGACATCTGTGGTTGATCCGTATCCCCGGACTCGAGACCCAGCTCAATCATGGCCGAGTGGGTCAGTTCGCTAACGGCGGCGAAATAGTGTTCGACTTTCATGTGACCGAGCTGATTGCACTGGCCTGGCTCAACCACCGCGTAGAACGGTTCCATGGGTTTTCGCATAACAGTTCTACCGTACGATCAAGCTGCCGCTCTCATGCACAATGGCGGTTTGCCCCTCCAGTATCAGCGTTGTCGCATCAAGCTGGGTGACGATGGCCGGGCCCGAGATTTCCGCCCCCACCGCAAGTTTGGCACGGTCGACGATAGCGGCCTCGATCTGACCATCTCCGAAATCAACCGACCGGCGCCCGACAACCGCCTCGCCGGTGTCTGAAAAGTCGGTACGCGGTCGGGTCGTCGGCTGGATCAATCCCAAGGCGGTAACCCGGACGGTGACAATCTCTACCGGTGTGTCCGGTTGTTGGAATGTGTAGAGCTGCTCATGGGCGTCATGGAAACGGGCGATTGCATCCTCAAGGCTCTCCCCTTCCGACCAGTCGACATAAAGCTCGAAGCCTTGGTGTTCGTACCGCATGCCCGCCTGGCGCACGATCTCGCCGGTGCCGGGGTCGACCTGTTCGGTGATAAGCCACTGCTCGGCTTGGCCGCACAATTCCGTGAAGGTCGTCTGGATCACCGCCATATCGACCGACGGCATGCGTTGCATGACCGTGCGCGAAAACTCGTTACGCAAGGGTGAGACGATCAGACCGAGACTTGAGAGCACGCCCGGCGCCGGCGGTATGATAATCGTCGGGATGCCGAGTAGTCGGGCGACCCGGCCAGCCTGCAAGGGCCCGGCTCCACCAAACGGTAGCAGCGCAAAATCCAACGGGTCGCGGCCGCGTTGAACCGAGACCACGCGAATGGCGCCTGCCAGATCGTTGGCCGCCACCTCGAGAATTCCGCGCGCCGCCTCGATCGCATTGATCCCAAGGGGGCCAGCGATCCGATCCTCAATGGCCCGGTGCGCCAAGTCGCGGTCAAGCGTCATGGCACCTCCGACGAGATCGGTCGGCAAATGTCCCAATACGGCATGGGCATCGGTTACCGTCGGCTCGGTGCCCCCACGGCCATAGGCGACCGGCCCCGGATCAGCGCCAGCACTGGCGGGGCCGACCCGAAGTTCTCCATCCGCTGTCACCTGCGCGATCGAACCACCGCCAGAGCCGATGGTGTGGATATCGATCATCGGCAATTGCATCGGCCACTCACCGACCCGGCCTTCAACACTCAACACCGGCTCGCCGTCGATCAGACAGATATCGGCCGAGGTGCCGCCGACATCGAGCGAAATTACCCGCTCGAATCCAGCCAACTCGGCAACATGCCCAGCACCAACAACGCCGGCGGCCGGGCCGGAAAGAGCCGTCTGGATTGGCGTCTCACGGGCACCATCGGCACCGATCACACCACCGCTCGATTTCATCAGCAGCAAACGCGCGTCGATCCCGTCTCCGGACAAACGTTCGCGGATGCGCGAGACGTAGCGCGCCACCCCCGGCATGACGAAGGCGTTCAGGATAGTGGCCATGCCGCGCTCGTACTCCCGGAAGACCGGCAGGACGTCGGATGAGATCGTGATCATCACGTCCGGTAGAACCTCGGCCAGGATCTCGGCGGCGCGGCGCTCATGGGCTGGGTTGGCGTAGGCATGCAACAGGCAGACCGCGACCGCCTCGACACCCTCAGCGGCCAGGATCTTCGCAGCCTCCCGCACACTCGCCTCGTCGAGCGACGTCAGCACGGTGCCCTTCGGATCGACCCGCTCATCGACCTCGACGATCCGTTCCGGCGGTACCGGTCGGCGTGGTTTGATCCAGGTGTAAGGATTGGCGTGGCGCGGGATGTCGTGGCGCCCGATCTCCAGGACGTGGCGAAAGCCGCGCGTCGTCAGCAATCCGCAGACCGCCCCCTTGTCCTCAAGGATCATGTTGGTCGCAACCGTCGTGCCATGCAGCACGTGTGAGATATCAGCGCCCTCGCGCCCGGCCAGGGCAAGAACCTCTGCGACGCCGTCCGCCAGCGCGCGCGAGCGATCATCAGGGGTCGATGGGGTTTTAGCGATCCAACTCTCGCCGTTTTCGAGATCCATCAACGTGATGTCGGTGAAGGTGCCGCCGGTATCGATGGCAACGGACAGGCGATTGGCCATAACTCAAGTCTCCGATTTTCGGTCGCCGAGCCAAAGCACCAGACCGGCAACCAGGACCAGCCCCGCAATGACCCGCAATGATGTCTCGTATCCACCGGTAATTTGAACGATGGCGCCAAAGGCAGACGGGCCGATGACGTATCCGACGAATGTAAAGAAAGTAGAACCAGCGGTCACGTCCGCCACGCGCTCAGGCGGTGCCACGCGCGCAATTTCGGCCAGGTAGACACCGTTCCAGGCGGCAATCGCCAAGCCTGAGAACCCGCAAGCCGCGACGATTTCCGTCGTCGACCAGTCGGGCTGAATTGCAGACAAAACGAGTGACATGACAGCCGATAGAACCGACAACAGGATCAATGTCCGACGGCCCGACCGAATCAGATCCGAGACCATGCCGTTGGCCACACGGGCAAAGGAACCGACCACCTGCAGGGTCGCAAAGGCGAAACCGGCGGCTGCCAGCGACAGTTTGATGTCATCAACCAAGTAGGTCACGAGGAAGGCGAAGACACTGCCCTGGACAATGGCAAAGGACGCGCCGGCGTATGTCAGCGATATCAGCCCAGGCACCCCCCGCACCGCACTCGCAGGCTCCAGGAAGATCTTCGGTGAAATGAGGCTGAGCGGCCGGATCTGGACCTCTGGTTTGCGTTCCGCATCGAAACGCTTGCGCCACGGCTGGACCGAAAGAACCGCCAGGATCATTGCCCCTGCTACCGCCAGGATCGCCACGCGCCAGCCGAAAGCGTCGGCCAGCCACGGCGAGGCAAGCCCTGTCAGAGCGGCTCCGATCGGAACGCCAGACTGCTTAATCGAAAACACCAGACCTCGGATTCGATCCGGCGTGGCCTTGGCCAGGATCTGGCTACCGCAGGGCGGCGTCGGGCCGTAGCCCATGCCCATAAACATCATGCCGATCAGCATCCAGCCCCAATGCCCGAACAACATCATCAAAAGCCCGATCGCAGCCATGAGATTGCCAAATTGCAGCAGGCGCAACGGCCCGGTTCGGGGCATGATTTGGCGGTTGATCATCAGGAGCCAGAGTGTGCCTAACACCGAGATGGAGGTCAGGTATCCGATCCGCTCGGGCGCAATTCCGGCCTCCGCAGTCAGCACCGGAGCAAGCACCGGCACGGTCACGTTCACAGCCGAGATCATCATCTGCATCAGCAGGGTAATCGCGAGCGGCAGGGCGACCTGTTTCATGCTGTTGCGCCGCCACACGAGCGCTGGACAGCGGGCCGCAATGAGGCGGATACTGCATTAGCGTCGCTCGGTTCGAGCCGACCGCCAATCACAACCGATCGGAGAGTGAGATGTCGTCGAAGCCGTCCCCAATAGATCCCGAAGGTGAACCCTGGCAGTGGCCGGACGAAAGCTGGCAAGTGATTGTCGACAAAGTGCGCGCCGGGCGCTCTCTGAAACCGAAGAGCTGGAAAGACGGCGCGCAGGTCGCTGTCGCCATCTCGTTTGACAGTGATCACGAGACCAGCACGCTTCGCTGGGGCCACAGTTCGCCTGGAAAACTGAGCCAAGGGCAATACGGCGGACGGGTGGCAATTCCGCGCATTCGCGAGCTGCTGGCGCGCTACGACGTTCCGGCCACCTTTTTTGTGCCCGCTGTGGTCGCCAAAATCCACCCCGACGAACAGCGCGGCCTGGTCGATGAAGGCCATGAGCTTGGTATCCACGGCTGGATCCATGAGTTGAACAGCTCGTTGCCGCCGGCTGACGAACGCGACCTGATGATGCGTGCGGCAGACGTGCTTGAAAAGATTGGTGGCGCACGGCCGGTTGGCATGCGCACGCCGTCCTGGGATTTCAGCGCCCACACGCTGGCGATCTGCCGCGAGATGGGCTTGCTTTACGACAGTTCCATGATGGCCGACGACGAGCCTTACGAGCTTCTGGAAGACGGCAAGCCGACCGGCATGGTCGAGCTGCCAGTTGAGTGGATCCGCGACGACGCGGTCTACTTCAACATGGATCGGTTTTCGGCTCTGCGACCCTACACGCCGCCGTCGAGTGTGCTCGAGGTGTTCATGGCCGAGTTCGATGGCGCCTACGAGGAGGGCGGATTGTTCCTTCTGACCATGCATCCGCACATCATCGGCCATCGCTCGCGCATCAGATTGCTGGAAGAGTTGATCCAGTACATCCGCTCTCACACTGGTGTTTGGTTCGCGACCCATGCCGATGTGGCTCGGTACTGCAAGGACAACGCCTGACGCGCAATAGCGATGAGGGGTCAATAGGAGGGAATGCCGAGCGTGAGCCCGCCATCAGCCGGGAACACGCCACCGGTGCAATAGCTGGACGCATCGGACAGGAGGAACTGGACGAGATCAACCAGTTCCTCCGGTTGACCCTCGCGCCCGATCGGGATACGGGCGAGTTTCGCTTCGTGCTCTGCCTGTCCCGCCGCGCGGGCGTATTTCATTACATTCTCGGTAGCGATCAGGCCGGGAGCGATCGCATTCACCCGGATGCCATGCGGCGCCCATTCGATCGCGGCATTGGCGGTGAGTTGGTTCAACCCCGCCTTCGAGGCGCCGTAATGCGCAATTCCAGGCCGCGCGAGCCGGGAAGCGCTGGAGCTGACATTGACGATTGATCCGCCCACCTTGGCATCGATCATACGCTGCACCACCGACCGCATCACGGCAAACGGTGCTCGTAGGTTGAGCGCCAACACCTGGTCCCATTCCGCGATCGACATCTCCAGCATCGGTGTCACGGGATAGATCCCGGCGCAATTGACCACACCTCGGATCGAGCCGGCCAAATCCCAGGCTCTTTCTATCAAGTCATCGATGGCATTGGCTTCCATCAGGTCGCCGGGAACGGCATGTACGCTGTCACCGAACTCACCGTGCAACCGAGCCAAGCCGGCGACATCGCGGTCGACAGCCAGGACCGCAACTTCAGGCGTGAGCCGGCCAACGATGGCCTTGCCAATACCCGACGCGGCCCCAGTGACAAGAACGGGGCCGGCGAGAGATATACCGCCAGTGCCCGTCACTCGGCGTATGGGCAGGCGACTTCCTGCCCCTCCCAATCGGATCTGAGCTCTGGCTCTTTGTCGGCGCATTCGGGGCGGACATTCGGACACCGGGTCCGGAACCGGCAGCCGGACGGCAGGTCGCCGGGGTTCGGCGGCTCACCTTGCAGCCAGAAATTGTCGGTCACGCGCCGGCCACCAATTATCGGCACTGCTGCCAAAAGTGACTGAGTGTAAGGATGGCGCGGATTGGAGAACACCGTCTCGGTATCACCGATCTCAACGATCTTGCCGAGATACATTACGGCGATACGGTCGCAGATCATGCGTACCACCGAGAGATCGTGCGAGATGAACAAATAGGTGAGGTTGAACTCCTGACGCAAATCGGAGAACAGATTGAGGATCGTCGCCTGCACCGAAACATCCAAGCCCGACGTCGGCTCATCCAAAATGATCACGCTCGGGTGCAAGGTTAGGATACGCGCGAGACCCACCCGCCGTTGCTGGCCGCCACTGATCTCATGCGGGTAATGATCGAGATGACCTTCCGGCAGACCGACGGATTTCAAGATCGAGCGCACCCGCTTATCTCGCTCTTCCCTGGAGAGCTGCGTGTGGATTTCCAGGGGCTCATGCAGCGAACGGCCGATCTTCCAGCGCGGATCCAGCGAGGCGCCGGGATCCTGGTAGGAATACTGCAGAGAACTTCTGAGGCCGCGGCTGGCACCTGGCTTCATATTCGTTATGTCATTGCCTTCGAAGACGATTTGGCCCCCGCTCGGCGGATGGATGCCCATGAGAGTTTTGCCGAGTGTGGATTTACCACATCCGCTCTCGCCGACAATTCCGAGAACTTCACCACGACGCACCTCAAGCGAGATGTCGTCCACCGCCTTCAACCATCCGATCCGACGCTTCCAGGCATTGCGGACGGGGAAGTACTTGCGCAGCCCGGCGATCGACAGGACTGTGTCTTCTTTGGCCGTGTTTTCTGTGGCCGTGTCTTGCGTCTCGGTCGTCATGACGCGGCCCCCACACTCTTATGCGCTACCGGATGGAAGCAGCGGACATTATGGCGCTCGCTGATCTGGGTGTGATCAGGACGCTCAACCGAGCAGCGCTCGCTGGCGGCAGTGCATCGGGGGTGGAAACGACATCCACCCGGTGGCGAGATCAACGCCGGGATATCGCCCGGGATACCCTTAATTCCATGCTCTCTGCTCGGTAGGCTTTGCAGCAGATCACGTGTGTAGGGATGCGATGGGGTGTTGAAGAACCCATCACTTGGCGCTGTTTCCATTTCCTGGCCGGCATACATCACCGTCACTCGGTCACAAATTTCATAGGTCGTGCCCAAGTCATGAGTGGTGAAGAGAACCGCGACGTCACGCTCGCGTGCAAGCGTGCGCAAGAGGTGCAGGATTTGCGCCTGGATCGTCACGTCGAGTGCAGTGGTCGGCTCGTCGGCGATGATCATTTTCGGTTCCGGCAAGAGCGCCATGGCGATCATCAGGCGCTGACGCTGGCCGCCGCTGACCTCGTGGGGGTATTTCGCCAGGATGGCTTCGGGCTCGGGCAATTGCACCTCGCGCAGCAATTCCAGCACCCGCCCTTTGTCGGCCTCATAGCGGGTCGAGGGATAGCCGTTCCAAAACCGGCTCGCCGAGTTAGCATAATACGGATCATCTCGTGCCGGTGATTTCCATTTCATCAGCTCCATGATCTGGGTGCCGATGGTAAAAACTGGGTTGAACGAAGAGAACGGATCTTGCGGGATGAAGGTAATGGCCCGGCCTCGAATTTTATCCGAGAGTTCTTCCGATGGTTTATCCAGCAGATTTTCGCCCTCAAACTCAACGACACCGCTATCGATCCGTGCGGAATTTTCCGGCAGGACACCAAGGATGGTCCGGGCGAGCGTGGTCTTGCCACAACCCGACTCTCCAACCAAGCCAACGATCTCGCCCTTGGCGATGGTGAAGTCGACCCGATCGAGAACATGCGCTATCCCAGCCTCGGTCGCAAAGCTCACCCGCAAATCATGAACCCGGAGCAGATTACTTATCACGATGTACGCTCCGTCTGATACGCGGGTCGAGAATGTCGCGAAGGCCGTCGCCAAGCAGATTGAAGCCCATGACGACGAGGAAGATCGCGATGCCAGGTGCTGTCGCGTACCACCAGGCCTCGGGCAGGAACTCACGGGACTCAGATATCATACGCCCCCATTCCGGCGACGGCGCCGGCGCGCCGAGGCCAAGGAAGCCGAGCGTGGCCGCCGTCAGGATCGTACCGCCCATGCCGATCGTGGTACGCACGATAATCGACGACGAGATGTTCGGCAGGACATGCATAACCATGACCCGAAACGGTGAAGCACCAAGCGCGATGCTCGCCTCAACGAAAACCTCGTTCTGGATTGATCGGGTTTCGGCATAGACCAGCCGGGCCCAGAACGGCCAATAGGTCGCCGACAATGCCAGAATGACGTTCTCAATCGATGGGCCGAGAGTTTGCGCGATGGCGATCGCCAGCACGATCTGTGGCACGGCGAGGAAGATGTCAGAAACCCGCATCAGCATTTCGCTGAACCAACCGTGGTAATAGCCAGCCACCAAGCCGATCGGAACGCCGATCAGGACCGAAGCGCCAATAGCAACCACGGCAATGGTGATGGTAATGCGGGCGCCAAATAGAATGCGGCTATAGATGTCACTGCCCATGCGGTCGGTGCCAAACCAAAACATGCTATCTGGCTCAAGCAATCGATTTTTCGGATGAAAATCCGCCACATCTTCCGGGAAAGTCGAGAACACCGGAGCGGCGATGGCAGCGATGATCAGCGCCATAATCAGAATCACGCCCAACAAGGCGACCCGGTCTTCCACCAGTTTGCGAACGATAAATCGGAACATTTCCATCGTCGTCGCTCCTATCTGCTCTCACGTGGATCGATAAAGCCATGACTTATATCGACGATGAGATTGACGATGATGAAGATGACACCAGCCACAAAAGTGAAGCCCATGATGGCGTTATAGTCGGACATTAGGATCGACTGCACCGCATAGTAACCAAGACCTGGCCAATCAAACACCGCCTCGACCACGACGGCGTTGGCGATCAAGATGCCGAAAATCAGGCCGATCTGGGTCACCGTGCCGATCAAGGCATTGCGTAACACGTACTTCCAGATGATCACCCGGCGGGGAAAGCCCATAGCTTCCTCATAGAGCACGTAATTGCTGTTCATCGCGTTCAGTACACCGGCCCGGGTAAAGCGCACGATGGTCGCCATCGCCGGATAGGCCAGCGTCATAACCGGCAATATCATGTGAGACAATGACAGTCGCAGCTCCTCCATATTCCAGGTAAGCAGGCTGTCGATGACGAAAAACCCTGTTATGTGTTCCGGCCCCCAGCCGCTGGAGCGGCCTTGCAGGGGCGTCCAGCCAAGATCCATAGCGAACAGAAGCTGGAGCAGGATGGCGAACCAGAAGCTCGCGATCGCAAGGCCGGATACCGTGAAAATTCGCAGGAAATGGTCGAGCGGCGAATTGCGGCGGACGGCGGAGATAACGCCGAGCGGAATGCCGAGGGCCGCCGAAACCAGGACCGACATAAACGTCAATTCCAATGTCGCCGGCAGCCGGCTGGAAAGATCGTCTGAAATTGGGCGCAGCGTATACAGGCTGTTGCCGAAATTGCCCTGGGTGAGATCGATCAAGTATCTCCAGAGCTGAATATGCATCGGTTGATCGAGACCGAGTTGCCGACGCAAGGCCTCGATTTGCTCGTTGCTCGCGTTGTCGCCAGCTAGGAACGCCACCGGATCGGCTGGAATGATATGGCTGATCGTAAAGGTGATCACCATCAGCCCGACGACCGTGGGGAAGAACCAAAAGAAACGGTTCAGGACGAGAACGAGAAGTTTCATGAGATCACGTTAGCCTGGATTACTTACAAGAACATTTTCCGTTCTTCGTCATCCTGAGGTTACCAACCGCCGAGCGACCCTCAGGATGACGAAGAATGGTATGGCATAAGGAAAGTTCAGGCGCTCCTCATTGAAATGTTAGGTCTGTAAATAACTCCCGGCCGAGCCGCGCATGGCCCGGCCGGGAACGCTTTAGGTGGTCTCAGCAGAGCCTACTTGTCGAAATAGACCCAACGCATTTCCTGCGCATTGCCGATTGGGCTGAAGCGGACGCCCTTGACCTTGCTGTTATACGGGCCGAACCATTTGGTGTTGTAGACGAAGATGCCGGCGGCATCGTCCAACACTTTATTGGCAGCCTTCGAGTAGTTCGCGGAACGCACCTTCTTGTCGGTGCTGGCGAGCGCTTCGGTAATCCAGCCGTCGACGTCTTTGTCTTTGTACCAGCTGTTGTTGCGCGAGCCGATGTTCGGCGAGTAGTACATCTCACCAACCCAGTTGTTCGGGTCGGCGTAGTATGTCGATTTCCACAAGGGGAGCAGATCGTACATCTGGTCTTCCTTGCGCATCTTACCAGACGCCACCGGCCACGGTTCGGCAACGATCTTGCTCTTCAGGCCGAGTTTGGTCATGGCGTTCTGCAACAGTACCGCCGCCTGTTCGGTTTGACCGTAGCCCGCCAACGCACCAATGGTGATCTCACGGATCGGCTTTTTGACCTTGTCGAGATATTCTTTGGCCTTCTTCAGATCGAAGGTGTAGCCCTTGGCATCCTTCGGCGCGCCCCAGATGTTATTCGGCAACGGGGATGGGTTTCTGGCGACCGAGCCACTCAGGATATTGTCGATGAAGCCGTCGTAGTCGAAAGCATAGGAAAGAGCTTTACGGAAATTCACATCATTCATCGGCGCACGCGCGTTGTGAATGATGAAGTAGAAAATCCGCATGGATTCCTGATCCATGACGTTGACGTTCGGCGACTTGGCCAGACGCTTGATCTGATCCTGCGGCATGTAGCCGTCGGCACCGTGGAAATCGCCCTTCATCAGGCCGAGCACACGGCTGTTGATCTCAACCACGGTGCGGAACTCGATCTCGTCGAGATACTTGTCGCCCCAACCATAGAAGTGGTCAACAAACCGCTCGGCGAGGAAGCCCTTGGCCGGATCGTAGCGTTTCAGCTTGAAAGAACCGGAGCCGGCATCGTTTTTCGAGAGCCAGGCAGAGCCCCAATCGCCACCGGTCTCATTCTTTTTGACCAGATCGGCATTCAAGATGTGAATTTCCGGCACGGTCGCCAGGAAGATAGCCGAGGGTTTCACCAGGTTGAACGCAACCGTGCGGTTGTCGATGGCCTTGGTGGAGCCAGGCTTGATGACCTTGAGGAACAGCGACGCGGCACCTTTCTTCAGCGCCAGGATGCGTTCGATCGAATAGACAACGTCCTTAGCTTCGACGTTGGAGCCATCGTGAAACTTGGCACCGTTGCGGAGCTTGAAGACGTACTTCATGCCGTCCGGCGAAACCTCGTAGCTCTCGGCGAGCCAAAGATTGAGTTCCGGCGGATTGTCCAGCCAACGCATCAGCCCGTCATAGAGATTCAAGCGATAAGCGACGCGACCAACATCGAATAGCGCTTGCGGGTCCATGGTGTCGTAGGCACTCGAGTTCGCGAAGATGAACTTGTTCTTGGCTTCGGCCGGCGCTGTAGCGATGGTCGTCGCTGCAACACCGAGCGCAAGCCCGGAAAGCAGGGCAATCCCAGCTCGTTTCCGTATTCCGCGGAACATGGCAGTCTCCTTCTCTGGCTTGTTTCCGTCCCTATTACCGTCTTGGTCTTTCCGCGCAGAGCGCGCGGGTCTTGCACATTCGTCGCTTCAGATTTTCCACTGAAAGCCGTCCACGACGAAATCCTGTCCTGTGATGAAGCACGGCTCCGAACTGGCCAGGAACGCGACCAGTTGGCCAATATCCTGCGGTGTTCCCAGCCTCTCAAGCGCGATGCTGTCGATTAGTTCTGCCTCTCGGGCATGGATCATGGCGTTGCCGCGCTCGGTTTTAATAACCCCAGGGCAAATCGCATTGATCGAAATTTTCGGCGCCAATTCCTTTGCCAGCGATCGGGTCATGCCGAGGATGCCGGCCTTTGCGGCGGCGTAGCTCAGTTTGCTGACCGCATTGGTCACGCCACCCGTGTAGGCGTTGATCGAGGACATACTGGCAATCCGGCCACCGTTATCTTGGGCCAGCATAGTCGGAGCCACCGCCCGGCAGTAATTGAAACAACTCTTTAGATTGATGTTGATTGTCTCGTCCCACTCCGCCTCGCTGATCTCAAGCAACCCCTTGGGGTTGGCGCGCCCGGCGTTGTTCAGCAGAAAATCGATCCGCCCCCATTTTGCGACGACGTCGTCCGCCACCTCTTGGGCCCGGGCAAAATCGGAGACGTCGGCCACATAGGTCAACACCTCGCGCCCCATCTCCTGAATTTCCTTGGCTGTACTCGCGAGATTGTCTTCCAGGACGTCGACCAGGGCGATGTCAAATTCCTTCTCGGCAAGCGCATGGGCACATCCGCGTCCAATGCCACGCGCGCCACCAGTAACGATCGCTACCCTGTTCGCCAAATTCCCGTCCCCGCGCTCCTGAGACCGCTCAACCGAGCGGCGCGGCTAATTATTTTTTAAGATTGTTGACGATGGTAACCCTTCAGGTCAATGGTTATTCAAGTCTATGAATGATGTTCATATCTATGAACGGCAAAGCATGAGTGAAAACGTCAAATCGGCCGCGCGGGTCCTCGACATTCTGGAGTATTTCGGCACCTCGGATGGTCCAAAATACTTGAAAGATGTTGTGCAGGCGCTTGGGTTTCCGAAAAGCAGCACCCTGATGTTGCTTCGAACCTTGGAAGCGCGCGGCTACCTGGACCGAGGCGCCGACGACCGCTACCTGTTCAATCCGGCGTTCCGCGGCAGTGCGCATGGCTGGGTCGGAGGTCATCTGTTGACGCTGGCTCGGGCCGCCGAACCGGTAATGCGCGGACTGGTCGACGAGCTTCAGGAGACGACCGTGCTGGCAGTTCTGACACCGGAGCTCGATGTTCGCATTGTCTCGTCCCTGACCAGCCCTCTGGTGATCCGATACGACCTCAGCAAAACCACGATGCTGCCAGCCTATTGCTCGGCATTGGGTCAGGCGATGCTCGCCTTCTCGCGAACGGAAGACGTCGAGCGCTACATAGCCCGCTGTACATTCGAGCCGTTGACGGAACACACCATCACCGAACCGGTGGTGCTTCGGCAGCGACTTGACGAAATTCGGGCGCGCGGCTGGTCGCTGCATGACGAAGAACGCGTCTCCGGAGCTTCGGGTGCGGCAGTCCCAATCTTCAATGCCGCAGGAGACGTCGCGGCGGGCCTAAACATCGCCACGGTGACCGAGCGTTTCCAGAAAAAGCGCGACATGATCGTCGCCGGGTTACGCGAGGGCGCCGAAACTATCATGCAAAAACTTCGCGGCGGATACCGCGACGGAGCGTCCGGTCTAACCGACGCCCAAGCACGTGTTGGGAGTTAAACGATGAGTTATCGCGTTGGTGTCGATATCGGTGGGACTTTCACCGATTTTTGCGTGTTCGATGAGGAGAGCGGCGGATTGCACACGCTCAAAGTACTCTCAACGCCGGAAAAACCCGGTGAGGAGGTTCTGACCGGGATCCAGGAACTCGAGCGGCGTCACGGTGTGGCACCGGGAGACATTTCCTATTTCACCCACGGCACCACGGTCGGCGTGAACACCGTCATTCAGCGCAAGGGCATCAACCTTTGTCTGTTCACAACCGAGAATTTTGAGGACGTGCTGGAGGTTGCACGCCTGAAAATGCCAGACCCCTACGACTTGTTCTCGCGCCGGCCGGTGCCGCTGGTTGGCCGCGAGAAGGTCTTCCCCATTCCGGGCCGGATCCTATTTGACGGCAGCGAGGAAATTCCGCTCGACGAAGACGCGGTCCTGGAAGCGCTTGAGGGCGTGCGCGCCGTCGGCGGCGATGGGGTCGTGGTCGCGCTGCTGCATTCCTACCGCAACCCGAGCCATGAGCGCCGGGTGATTGAGATCGTCAAGCGCGAGGCACCGGAGCTTTTCATCGTATCGACGAGCGAGGTCTGGCCGATCATCCGCGAGTATGAGCGCACGGTAACGGCGGTGGTCGCAGGTTACGTCCAGCCTCGGGTCAGCCATTATCTGGGCTCGCTTCAGGACGCGCTCGGCAAAGCCGGGGTGCCGGCCGAGCCGATGATCACGAAATCCAATGGCGGCGTGATGAGTGCCGAGGCCGGCAAGACACGCTGCGCCCAGATGTTGCTCTCGGGCACCGCAGCAGGTGTTATAGGCGCCTGCCAGATCGCCCGCATGGCCAAGGTTGAGAACGCGCTCAGCCTCGACATCGGTGGCACCAGCGCCGATGTTGCCGTTGTTCGATCTGGGATGCCGCAATACGGCATTGGCGAGATGATCGGTGATTTCCCAATATTCATCCCAACGGTCTCGGTCACCTCGATCGGCGAGGGCGGCGGCTCGATCGCCTGGGTCGACCCACACGGCGTGCTCAAGGTCGGCCCGGAGAGCGCCGGCTCGAACCCGGGACCGGCCTGTTATGACAATGGAGGCGAACGCCCGACCATCACCGACGCCTTCGTGGTTTCCGGCTTTCTCGGTCAAAGCGAGCTCGGCTACGGCAACGTGACCATGCGAACGGACTTGGCCCAAAAAGCGGTTGCGACCGTGGCCGAAAAACTGTCGATGAGCCTAGAGGAGACCGCCGAGGCGATCATTAAGGTCGGCATCTCGGGCATGTATCTCGAGGTCAGCAAGCTGGTCTCCCGCTACGGTATCGACCCGCGTGAGATGTCTCTGGTGGCCTTCGGCGGGGCCGGCCCAATGCTCGCCTGCCATGTGGCGCGGGAGCTGAACATGCGCCGCATCGTGATACCGTTGACACCGGGCGTGCTCAGCGCTTTCGGGGGCCTGATCGCCGACATCAAGAACGACTTCATCCGAACCGTCTACCTTGACCTGGACACGACCACAGCCGGCACAATCCGCGATGGTTTCGCCGAACTGCGCGAAGCGGCCATGACCTGGATACGGGATGAGCAGGGTTTCGGCGGCGAGGCCACGCTGCTGCATTCGGCCGACTTGCGCTATCGCGGCCAGTCCTACGAAATCGACACGCCGCTGGAACTGGAGTGGCTTGAGACCGGCGATGTCGCCGCAATCGAAGCCGCCTTCCACCGCGAGCACGAACGCGTCTACGAGCATGCTGACGAAGAGGCCCCGGTCCAGGTGATCAATCTGCGCATGGTCGTCGTCGGCGAACCTCCGAAACCGGCTCTGCCACTCTTGGCCAAGGCCGAAGGGGATCCAGTACCGGTCGGATCGGTCGAAGTCCATGTCGATGGCGGGCGCCAGCCGGCCGGGATTTACCGACGGGGCGACCTTAGGGCCGGACACCGATTTCAGGGGCCTGCCATCGTGACCCAAGACGATTGTACGACCTGCATCCTCAACGGCTTTTCCGCCGAGGTCGACGAGTACGGAAACCTAATCCTCGAAGCGGGAGAATGAGCCATGGCGATCGACAGCGTCACCCTCGAAATCCTCAAGAACCACAGCCGGGCAGCGGCCGAGAGCATGGCCTTTACGCTCTATCGCACCGCCCATTCGGCCTTCGTAAAAGAAACCGAGGACTTTACGACCGGCCTGACCACGCCCGAAGGAGAAACCTTCGCAACCCCGACGGAGCTTGGGGCAACCTGGTTTGTCGGGCTCAACTACAAGAACGTGATCGACCTGATCGACCATTACGATGAAGGCGACATCTGCCTGACCAATGATCCCTATTCCGGCTACGTCTGCACTCACTCGCCGGACATGCATATCTGGAAGCCGGTATTCCATGAGGGCGAAATCGTCTGCTTCGTGGTCGGGCACATCCACAACACCGACGTCGGCGGCGCGGTTCCAGCCAGCCTGTCGCGCACCTTGTCGGAAATACATCAGGAAGGCGTGCGCATCCCGCCGGCCAAAATCCTGCGCAAGGGCGAGGTCAACGACGACGTCCTCTCGATCATGCTCGCCAATGTCCGCATGCCAGAGCAGAACTGGGGCGACCTGAAGGCACAGATCGCTTCGATGAATACCGGCGAACGCAAGGTCCACGATATGATCGCCAAGTTCGGCATCGAGACCTTCAAGGAAGGGATCGCGGCTCTGTTGGACTACGCCGAGGATCAGGCCCGCGCGATCGTGCGCGACTTGCCCGATGGCCAATACGCCTTCGCCGACTACATGGACGAGGATGTGGCCGAGGGCTACCCCTGCCGGATTGCCCTGAACGTGACCATAGATGGTGACAGTCTGGTCTTCGATCTCACCGGGTCGGACCCGCAGATCGAAGGCTCGGTCAACATGCCGACCGGCGGTGAAGTGCGGCATGCCCTGATGATGGTCGGGCTGGTCTATGTGCTCTATTCGCTCGACAAGAAATTATTCCTGAATTCGGGCATCTCGCGTGTCTGCCGCTGCATCTTGCCGACCGGCACCATCGTCAATCCAGAGTTCCCGGCGGCGGTCGGTTTGCGCACATTGTCGGTTCAGCGTTTGCAGGCCATCATCTTCGGCGCCTTCGTACAAGCCGCGCCCGACAAACTGCCAGCCAGTCCGGCCAGCGGCGGGCCGATCATGAACGTCAACGGCATCGACAACCGAACCGGCCGCCGTGTCGTCGCGTCAACCGGGCCGATCGTCGGCGGTGCTGGCGGCAACCCGCATGAGGACGGCACAGAAGGCTCTGGCGCCAACTCCTCCTTCCTGAAAAACACGCCGGTCGAAATCAACGAGGCCGAAGTGCCAATCAAGATTGTGCGCTACGGTTTGCGCCCGGACTCCGGCGGCCCCGGCAAGTTCCGGGGCGGCATGGCAACGGTTATGCATTTTGTCTCCCAGGCGCCGAACACGAGGATCACCGCCCGCAACCGTGATCGCACACGGTTTACCTCCTGGGGTGTCCTCGGCGGGCATGCCGGTGCCACCTCGCAATTCCTGCTCAACCCTGGGACCAACCATGAGGTCAATCTCGGCAACACGGACATCCTGACAATCGGCCCCGGCGACGAGATGCTGGTTGCCTGCGGCGGTGCTGGCGGCTGGGGCAATCCGTTCGAGCGCGATCCGGCAGCGGTGCTGTTGGACGTGCAACGCGGTTTCGTATCCATGGACTCCGCCCTTCAGGACTACGGCGTGGTCATAAAAGACGGTGCGGTCGACGAGGCAGCGACCACCAAACTCAGAGCCTCCGAGCCCGGCAAGGTGAACGGTGCGTTCTATGATTACGGCAGCGGTCGTGACGCGTTCGAGGTGGTTTGGACCGAGGCAAATTACGCCGCGATGACCGAGTTGCTCGCGGAATTGCCGGTGCATTGGCGGTTCTTCGTCAAACACCGGGTATTCGAGGCAATCGAGGCCTTGGATGACGATGCCCTAAAGGGCGACGGCTCGGAGATCCGCACGGTCTTCGCGGATGTGATTGCCCGCTACCCGCAACTACAGATGTCGGCTTGAGGGGGGAAATGATTCTTGCCCTATTCTCCTCCTGCACCGCTTCCCGGCCGAGCATCGCGAGAGCCGGGATCTCGCAGCGGAGAAAGCTCCGGATCGAGATCCCGGTCTTGGCTGCGCCAAACCGGGAGG
>JABIRP010000323.1 GCA_018699735.1 Rhodospirillaceae bacterium
AGCTCAGCCGGATCCTGGCGATGTCGGTGTGATTTATGGGCGCGTGAACGTCCAGTTCCCATTCATTTCCTGCTTCCCGGTTTGGCGCAGCCAACACCGGGATCTCGATCCAGAGAAAACACCCCAGCGAGATCCCGGCTCGCGCTACGCTTGGCCGGGAAGCGGTTGAGAATCTGTGATTCTGAAATTCACTACAAACTCCAAGTTCACTCCGCCGCTTTCACTTCCGCCGATGCATTTAGCCATTCCGTCGCGTCTCCACCCAGGACCGGCGTTGGGCGTGTCCAATGCGGCGGGGTCTCCGACAGTTGTAGGACGGGTCCCAGATGTCTGATGGGGCCGCTTGCGGGTTTGGTGTCGATACAGAACTCTGCCAATTCCGCCGCTGAAAGATCCATGTTTGGTGCACCGAATTCTGTTTTGCCTTGACGGTAGATGAACATGCCGGACTGGCAGAGCGAGACCCGGACATGGTAGCTGCCGCCTTCACGTGCGCGCCGGGCAAGCGCCAGCATCACACCGTAGGCGCCGAGATAGCCGGTTGTGTAGTCGCACGCTGCTGCGGGCAACAGTGCCGGTCGCTCGGGGCTGCCGTCGTTGCAGATCCCGGTCACGGTCTGGGCAACCTGCTCCCAGCCGGCGCGATGGCTGAGCGGACCATCGGCGCCAAAACAGCTGATCGAGAGGCACACAATACCAGGACGCATTTCGGCCAGCGCCTCCGGGCCGAAACCGAGGTCTTTCATCATGCCGGGTCGGTAGCCTTGTGAAAACACATCGGCGTCGCGCGCCAGTTCTTTCAATTGCGCTGCACCTTCTGCGGTCTTCAGGTCGAGATAGCAGCTTCGTTTGCCATGGCTCGTGTCCATGACGTGTTCCTTGATCTGGGGCAGATGCTCGGCCGTGATCATCAAAACGTCGGCGCCGTTTTCCGCCAGCGTACGGGCAGCGACCGGCCCGGCAAGTATGCGGGTCAGATCAAGCGCGCGAATCCCGCTCAAGGGCCGATCGCCTTGGGGGAAAGGTTCCGGGGCGCTATCGGCGATTTTGATGATCTCGACAATAGGCTTCGCTTGCAGAACTTGACCGTGTGGGTGGGCGAGCCACTCAGTGTTGCTGCGTACCATGCCGCCACAAGCTCGGGCTTCGTCGATTGCCGCTTCGAGGTCGAGCGCGTCCCATTTCGCAACGGCCTTGGAAACGCTGTCCGGGTTGGGCTCGCAACCGAGCACGCCAAGCACGCGCTTTTGCAGATTGGGCAAACCGAAGTGCGGCAGAAACCACCGTCCATCCTTGGTCGGCCAGGGTTGTGTGATGCCGATCATCTTTTCATGATTTTCGTTCACGATAGGAGCATAGGTTCCACCGACATCCGGTTTTTGCAGGTAGGACGTGCTTCGCAACGCTGCCGCCGCCTGCCGGACATTGATCGCCGCAGTTTGGCTTTTCCCGGTTTTCAATTCCCAGATATCGGACACCGCGACGCCGACTCCACCCAAGACCGCGGCACATGTTTCTCCGATCTTGAAGTTTGTAGAGAATACCGGATCAGCGCCCGTGATCTCGACCTTGTTGGTCTTCGATAGCTCGTCTCCCCGGATATCCATCACTTCCTCGAACGCGGTCTTCATGCGTTGATCCCTTCCAAAATCGATGATCGGCGATATGGCGCCCCGTCCCAAATTCCTATTAACGCTATCAGCCCTCCGCCGGCACCACAACGTGTCGCTCGGTGGCGGCGGCGGGGTCAGCATGCTAGTAGAAGGAAATCTCGATGAGGAGCCGATAGTGAGCGTCGACAATAGCGACCATGGATCAATCAAGGGTGAACCGCACGACCCGCGTTTCGATCATGACCGAAAGTTCGCCCGCTGGGTCGCACTGGTGCTGATGGGCATCTGGGTTTGGTGGTGGTGGACAGAAAGTTGGGGTGGTGCGTTTTGGGTGATACCGGCCGTCGTCTTCCTGGGGCTTGGCGAAATTGCGCCTGAGTGGCTATCGCTCGTCCGCTTTATCACTATTCCGGTCTACACACTGTTATCGCCGATCCTTCGACCGCTGGAGGCGTTGGCCGTCAAGGTTTTAGAGATGATCCCGGCCGTCTATCGTGAACCCCTCGCAGCGCGTAAACCGATCGGCGCCGACGACATTCTAACACCGGAGCAGAAAGCCGAGATGGAGGCATTTGCCCGCAAGCGTGGGCTCATGCCCGATAAGGATGACGACGTGGACGAAGAGGCGGACAAGAGTGGCGACAAAGAGAAGCGCGATGGCTGAGATTGGACAATTGCCGGGGGTTGGCGAAGTATTTCTCGACCACTTGGCGCATTTTGTTCCTGACATGGAAGCGGCACACCGGGATCTGAACGAACTCGGCTTCGTTCAAACGCCATACACGCTTCATCAGCACACGGTTGATGGGACAGCCGACCTGGTTCCATCCGGCACCGCCAATCGCTGCATCATGTTTGGGCAGGGGTATGTCGAGATTATTGCTGTTTCGGATGCCGGAACGCCCCTCGGTCAGCGCACGCAGCAGCAGATGGAACGATATGTCGGGCTGCATCTGATTGCTTTTTCAACACGAGACATCGAAGGCACGCAGGGTCGCTTGACACATGCCGGCTTCGTTCCATCTCCGTTGGTTCATTTGAAACGTCCGGTGAGCATGCCGGATGGCTCAGAGCGCGAAGCGCGTTTCACCTGTTGCCGGGTGCGTGAGGACAAGATGCCTGAAGGTCGGGTGCAGTTCCTGACCCATCAAACGGAGGCTGAGGTTTGGCAGGACCGGTGGATGAACCACGGCAATGCCATCGTCGGGCTGCGCGACGTCATAATCTGTGTCGAGAACCTGGAGCAAGCCGTAGCGCGCTATTGCTGGTTTCTTGATCAGGGCACACCCAAACGGCTTTCCGAGCATACGTGGCGGGTCCCGGTGACACGCGGCGGTGTGGTGTTGGTCGATGAGGATGGTCTGGAAGAGCTGCTGCCTGGCGCCAAGCCGCCGGACCTGCCGTTCATCGCTGGCTATGGGCTGGTCAGCTCTGATCTTGCTCGCACCCGTTCTTTCTGGACGGAACGTGGGCTTAAACCCATAGATATCGGCAGTGAGATGCTGCGCCTCGATTTGCCGGACAGCCTTGGTGGCAGTATCCTCGTCTCGACGCCCGACTTGGTCCTTCTGGATTAGGTTGATTCGGCGTAGCATTTTGCTTCGAAGCAACCATCGCGGACGGGTGGCGACGTGGATAACCAAGTCAGATTCGAAGAGAAGGACGACGGGGAGTTGGTGCCGGTGCGAGAGCCGGCCCATCCGATATCAGAGTTCGTCGCACAACAACCAGTAACATTGATGGCGATTGCCGTAATTCTGATTTGCGTTGCTATCGACGTTCTGCTTTTCCCGAACACAGCCGAACATGTGGCGGGCTCCATTGTTGGCGATGTGGTCTTGGTCGGGCTGTCGCTCGCCGGCTTGGCCTATGCTGAGCGCGTTCGGGGATTGCCGGAGATACATAATTTTTGGGTGTCCGGTTTCATCATGATGGCGGTTGCCTCGACGGTCGATCTGCTGGATGAATTTATCGTCCACCCGCATGCCATCACCATCGTGTTCGAGGATATGCTGCATATCGCGGGTTTCGCTTCGTTGATCGTTGGCTTGGTGAAGTGGGTGGCGCATAACAATCGTCAGGTAGAGCGGTTGGCGCATATGGCATCGACCGACCCTTTGACCGGCGCCTGGAACCGCCAACGGATTGAGGAAGCGGTCGATCAGGAAATTTCGCGCCGTGCACGGTATGGCGGCAACTTCTCGCTGATCCTCTTCGACATTGATGGGTTCAAACAGATCAATGACGACTACGGGCACGAGACCGGCGACAAGGTGTTGCTGCAAGTCGCGGGCGTAATTCGTCAGAACATTCGAGCCTCGGATCTTCTAGCACGGGTCGGCGGCGAGGAGTTTGAAATACTCGCCCCCGACACGAATCGAGACGGGGCGCTCAAATTCGCGGAACATTTACGCAAGGTGCTCTCGGAGAACGTGGTTTCGCCCTCGGGCGATGTGACGGCCAGCTTCGGCATAGTCGAGTACCAGACCGGCGAGACGATGAGCACTCTCAGAGTCCGGGTCGACCGCGCGCTGTATCAAGCCAAGGAAGCCGGTCGCAACCGCGTGATGGCTGCATAGAACTGAGTGTATGCGGCCATTCTGAGGCGTTCAATTCCGTGCCGTCATTCCCGCGAAGGCGGGAATCCAGGAGGTGCCTGAACGAAGAGTTGGATCCCCGCCTTCGCGGGAATGACGGCTCTCTAAATGTGAAAACAGAAATTCCCTAGTCCGCAGCTGATAGCTTTGCATCGGGAACCAGATCCAAGCCAATTTGTTCGATGTCGAATGGCGTAGTTTGGTAAATGATGTTCAGCCAATTCCCGTAAAGCATCTGGCCGTTCGATCGCCAGCGATTGCGGGGCTCTCGGCTTGGGTCGTCGTCGGGAAAATAGCGCGCCGGGACCTGGGCGTCCGGGCTTGCCGCCCGGTCGCGCTCATACTCGTCCCGCAGCGTGCCGGCGTCGTATTCCAAGTGATTGAACATGAACACCCGGCGCCCGGACCGATCCTGCATCAGGCAAATTCCCGCATCATCGCTATCCGCCAACACGATCAAATCTTCATGGCGCGCGATGTCTTCTTCATGCACTTCCGTCCAACGCGAGACGGGCACGTCGAAATCGTCATCCAACCCCACAACCAACGGCTGGCTTCGGGTGCGCAGGCGGTGAGAATAAATGCCGGAGAGCTTGCGCCCCATATCATATTTCGGGATGCCGTAATGATGGTATAACGCCGCCTGGCCGGCCCAGCAGAGATAGAAGCAGCCATGCACGTTGGTTTCGGCCCAATCCAGGATTTCGCACATCTCAGGCCAGTAGACGACCTCCTCGAAATCCATGCGCTCGATCGGTGCGCCAGTGACGATCAAACCGTCGAACTTACGATGCCGCACCTCCTTCCATGGTTTGTAGAAGGTGCTCATATGAGACGCAGGGGCGTTCTTCGGTGTGTAGCTTCCGGTTGTGATCAGGGTCATGGTGACCTGCAACGGTGACCGCCCGAGCTTGCGTGCGAGTTGGGTCTCGGTCTTGACCTTCTCCGGCATCAGATTGAGCACGGCGATTTCCATCGGCCGAATGTCCTGACGAATGGCATCGTCCTCGCGCATCACCGAGATACCCTCGTCGCGCAGGATGGTTGAAGCCGGCAGGTCGTTCGGAATTTTGATGGGCATGCTTTGTCTACTATCCGTTCGCAAGTTTATCGCCGAGGCGCCGCAGGCTTTCGTTTCGGCTCTCGATCGCGTTGGCCGCCAACTCAAGAAAATCGGTCTCGTCGCGCACCTTTTCAACCTCGGCGACCGTCACCGTGTATCCGATGGCGCCGGCAAGGCGCTCGTATAACGGCCGGCGATGCGCCACCAGTCGCGGAAAGATCCACCGCGCGAAGTCGTCCGGCTCTATCTCGCCCGCGGTCTCCAACCCACGCTCGGTGAGGTAGATCGCCAGATGCTCGTCGAGAAAGGGCTCTTGAAAATAGAGTGGTTTCGGGTCGCTCTCGGTTCGCTGGATCAGTTGATCCATCAAACTGTCCGTAGCCTCGATATAGAGCAGTAGGGTGTGCTCGGCCAGCATGGCGGCAACTGGGTCAACTGGGCCGGAAAAATCGACGACCTCGCAGATGCTCCCGCTGGTGTCGCAGAGGAAGTTTTCATAACCGTAAATTTGGCGCGATCGCTCGATAAAATAGGGAACGTCCAGCATTGCTGCGATCTCGGCTCGCCGGTGCAACGCTTGGCGTCGCTTGAACTCCTCTAGCGAAAGCCCGTCAGCATCTTTCCGCCCAAGCTTGCCCAGGAAGGTCGAGATCGGACCCAAGTTGTCGACGGTCATGTTGTGATTGATGTAGATCGAGTCCGATCGGAGCAAGTCGGCCAGGAACGGAACCTTCATTGCTTCGCGTTTGACATTGTCGAGGATCGGTTCCGCTAGATACCGGGTTCCGATGCGGTAATCGGCTGAGAAATGAAACCAGGCATCCGACGGCACTTTAGCGGCCAGTGTTGTCTTGCCGACACCGGACATGCCGCAAATGGTTACGGCTTTGGCTGCCGATTTCAGGAACTCGCTTGCAGACTCAAACCGCACGAC
>JABIRP010000324.1 GCA_018699735.1 Rhodospirillaceae bacterium
CGATGCCCCGGCGCATGAAGACGGTCGGGCAATGCGCCACCGTGGCGCCGCGCTCGGCGATCAGGTCCAGGTCCTTCCGGCTCGACCAATGGAGCCAGGGGTGGTGGTCGAGGAAGATGCCGTGGCCGATAATCGTGCGCTCGTCCAGGATACCGATGCGGTCCATCCACTGGATTGGCGTGCAGCCGTGGCGGCGCACCATCTCGATGAACTCGTTCATCGACTGGGCGGCGTGGATCTGTAGCGGCATGTTGCGCTCGGCCGCATGGGCGTGCGCCTGGCGCAACAGGTCCTCGCTGAGCGTGTCGATCTGGGCTGGAGCCATCATGCCGGAGAGCCGGCCGGACGGATGCTGGTTGGCGAGGTCGATAAGGCGTTTGCCGGCCTCGAATCCCTTTGGCCCGCGTGTCGGGTCGCTCCAGTCGTATTCGATGACGTTGCCGTCCTTGGTGGACCAGGGTGCCTCTCGGAACGAAGGCGCGACGCAGGCGCGGATCCCGGCCTCGGACAACAGGTCGAGCCAGCCGTCGAAGGCGATGGAGAAGTCGACGACCGTGGTACAGCCGCTCTGCAGCAACTCGGCCATCGCAACCCGGTGGCAGGGTGCTGTGCCCTCGGCGTCGTTGTTGAAGGTGGTCAGGAACTCGTAGAGCGAAGAGTGATAGAAGTTCGGGCTTCGGGTCTCATCCGTGATGCCCTTGCGCAAGGGCTCTGAGGTCGGATGGCTGTGGATATTGACCAGCCCCGGCATGACTATCAGGTCGCGCCCGGAGATCTCGGTGTCGGCCGGCCCGTCGAAGGCGGGGCCCACATGAATGAGTTGGTTGCCGGCGAAGGCAACGTCGATGTCGCGGCGGTACTCGTGGCTCCCAGAGGTCTGGTTCCAGGCGACGACCCAAGCGGCGTTTCGAATGACGGTGGTCTGGTCCATGGTCCTACCCTTGTTCTCAAGTTTGATCGGTGGCTTGGTGGTGTCGTCCCGGGTGGCACTTGAGGTGGCAAACGGCTTCGATGTTGTAACCGTCGGGATCGAGGATGAAAGCCGCATAGTAATTCGGATGGTAACGGGTGCGGAGCCCGGGTGCTCCGTTATCGATTCCACCGGCAGCTATGGCGGCGGCAAAGAACGCATCGACATCTGCGTGGGTTGCCGCGCTGAAAGCGAAATGCGCGCGTGGGGCCATCGGCGTGCCCTCGGATAACCAGAAGTCTCCCCCCGGGTCGGTGCTTTTGCCGTGCCCTTCGCGAACTCCGAAACTGACGGCCTCGGGGGTGCAAATTATGGGCACATAGCCGAGTGCCCCCAAGGCTTTGGTATAGAACGCCTTGCTATTCTCAAGGTTGCAGACGGTGATCCCGGAGTGGTCGATCATCGACATTCCTTCTCGGTCTGGATGCTTGTCCAGGATGCTTGTTTTAGCGGCTTGACTGACAGACGGCGCGTGCGGTTCCCGTGCACCATACATAAATGCGGAGCCTCGCCCACCCGCCTCGGGAATTTCTCTTGAGATTTCGATGGCGGCTTCCCAAATTCAGCTGTGCAGGCGTGTTTTGCTATAACCCGGGAGACGGACCATGGTTGAGCGATCCGATCGAACGGTGGACAACGCTGGCGTCAAACTCCCGCCGCCGCTGATCTGGCTGATCTTGCAGCTCGCCGGTTTGTCGATCGACTCCGCCTGGTTCAAATTGCAACTCGCCAGCACGGCCGAGATGATCACCGGGGGTTTGATAGTCTGCCTTGGCTTCTCGTTTGCCGTCGCCGCCATTCCGAGACACAAGAAGGGCGGCTCCAACATCGAGCCTTGGAAGCCGACCACGACCGTCTTCACCGACGGCATCTACAGCCGCTCGCGCAACCCGATCTATCTTGCCATGCTGATCGGTTTTGCCGGCATCGCGATCGCCGCCGGCAGCACCGTTTCCCTGTTATTTCTGGTCGCCTTCTGGGCCGCCCTGCGGTTCTATGTCATCGCTCTTGAGGAACGCTATCTCGAGGCAAAATTCGGCGCCCAATACCGCGACTACCGCGATACCGTGCGGCGCTGGGTCTAGATCAGCGTACCGAACAACGCCCCAATCCCGGCGGTTGCTGCCATCGCGAGCGCTCCCCAGAGAGTGACGCGGGTCGCGGCGGTGACGACATTTGCGCCACCGGCCCGCGCGGATACGGCCCCCAGCAATGCCAGGCTGAAAAGCGACGTGACGGAAACCACCGGGATCGCGTTTGCAACCGGTGCGGTCGCCACCGCAGCCAGCGGCAGGAAGCCGCCAATTGAAAACATTGCCGCCGAGGTCCAGGCGGCTTGGATCGGGCGGGAACTGCCGGTCTCGGTAATGCCAAGCTCGTCTCGCGCATGTGCTGCCAGAGCATCGTGTTCGGTGAGTTGGGTCGCGACCTGCCGCGCAAGCTCCGTCTCGACGCCACGTGAGACGTAGATCTGCGCCAGCTCTTCAAGCTCGGCCTCCGGTGCGTCTTCGAGCGCCTTACGTTCAGTTTCCAGATCTGCCCGCTCGGTGTCAGATTGCGAACTGACAGAGACGAACTCACCGGCCGCCATCGACATCGCGCCGGCGACCAGCCCGGCGACGCCGGCGATCAGGATGCTGTCCCGGTCGGATGAGGCTGCGGCAACGCCGACGATTAGGCTCGCGGTCGACAGGATACCGTCATTGGCACCCATGACCGCAGCGCGCAGCCAGCCGATGCGATGCACGAAATGATGCTCGCTGGAATGGTGATGGTTTCTCACGTTGATTGGCCCTTGTCTCTCTCACGCACTAGCCCAAACGCTCAGGCGCCATCATGCGCCATGCTGTCCAGCAATCTGCCGTGGCCTGATGACACACCCTTTAGGACCTGCGACCATTTGTCCAATGCGATCCTAGGTCAGGGAGTTCTGTCCGGGGCCGCATACTGGGCTCGGCGAGTTGGGTGCTCGGATTTGGCAAGTTATGCACTCTATTAGCGTTATTGCTTGATATACATGAGACCCAAATTGATCAAGGCCCGACGATCTAACGTAGGGCCGCTGCGTCAGGTCCTATGGCGATTATTGACAGTAACTCTAGAATGGGTTTTATGATTCAAACTTATCTATTCATTTGACAATCAGTAGGTGAATCGAATGGCAGGCAATGGCAACGCATATGGCAAGGGAACCGGCAAGGGCCTCGATAATGCTGCCGATAATTTCGCCAATGGATATTTCGAGCACAACACGAACGGCGCTGCCGGTAATGGCTTGGATAATGCCGCCTCAAACAATGCGGCCTCGCAATCGACCGTGATCGATTTTGATAGTGGTGTGGACGTCGTGACTGGAGATGATGGTCACGGCGGTATCTTGGGAACATATTCGCAAGACGGCTTCACCATGGAGTGGCGCGCTAACCAGACCGACAGCGTATTGAACGATGTCGATATGGATGGTGATCTGGAATTTGGGTCCGTCAATCGGATCGGCTCTGTGAGTGGTAAAATTACCGCCGACTCTGGAGAGAACTTCGCCGTCGAGTCCTTCGATATAGTGGGCGATGATGGCAGCAGTAACGGCTTTATCAATATAATTGCGGTTAACGAAGAGGACGGCAGTCTTTTGAAGGTAGCGAACGCTGACGATGGGCGGGATCTCTGGACTGGCTATTACCGAGACGGGGCAACCGGTGACGTGGATAGTGTTGAATTGACCTCCGCTGAGGCTATCGCATTCCTCGATGATGTCTCTTCGGTCCAATTGGTCGGCAGGTCGAATGACGGCTCAATGGGGTTAGACAATTTTACGATTATCTAGGTCTTAGTCTAGCCGGCACGCACCGCTAAGTATGCGTCAATAAGCTCATGCAGTCTCTCGCGCCCAAAGCTTGGGTCGTGACCGGCATGTACGACCGTCACCGGCAGATCCCTGAGGCGGGTCATGCTCTGGATGTAGTCCTCGATGTCCGAGGTCCCTAGCTCGTCCAGGAGCGGGCCGTCGTAGACGCAATCGCCGGAGAAAAGCGTTCCGCTGACGTCCTCCCAGAGCCCGATAGAGCCGGGTGAATGGCCGGGCAGATGCAGCACCTCAAAATGCCGGTCGCCGAGATCGACGATGTCTCCCTCTTCGACGATCCGGGTCGTGTTGGCGCCCTTAAGCTCGAAGGTGTCCGGATCGAAACTGGCCTTGGGCAGGGCTGTGATCAGGCATTGCCCCAGATGCCCCGGATAGCCGACGCGATTTAGATAGGCGACGAAATCCGTTTCATCGAGATAGAGCGTGGCGTTCCCGGCCGGGTTTGCGAGGTCGGCCGCCTCCACGTGATGCGCCAGACAATCCTCGAACTCGTGGTGGCTGCCGACATGGTCTGCATGAGTGTGGGTGGCGCAGGCGAGGATGGGCTTGTCGATCAGGTCGGCGGTTTCGGCCCGCAGTGAGGCGACCCCCATGCCGGTATCGACCATCAGATCCAGATCTCGCCCCCGAACGTGCCAGATATTGCACCGCATCAACGGGATGACGTGCGGTTCCCACAGCAGCGTAATGTCGTCGTCGATGCGCCGCCGCTCGAACCAGCGATCTGCAATCTTTAAGGCCACGATGCTGCCTCCCAATCAGGGCTCCGGATTGCGCCACATGGTAGCCGTTCGGTAGCCACCTGGCGCATCATCCTGTAGTGTTCAGGGCAACATCGCAATGGAGGGTCCAATGCGCGGAATTTGGTTTTCGATGGTCGCGGCGGCGATGCTGAGTGTCGGCCTGGGTTTCGGCGGCCCTGCCCTTGCAGCCTATGACACGGTGGATTGCGCCGAAGGCGCCGACGAGGATCTGGTGACGGTGGAAAGCGAAACCACCCAACCGACCACACCGATCCTCAAACCGACATCGTGAGAAGCATCACCCGGCAATCTGAGTGCGTTGCATATGGCGACTGCTGTCGGGATTGTCATGGATTGCCAGGTGGATCGAACAGCGGTTATCCCAGAACGCGATTGAGCCCGGACGCCAAGAAAATCGGCAGGTGAACTCAGGGCGATGCTGGTGTTCGTATAGATAGTCCAGGATCGGCGCGCTCTCGGCTTCGGTCATTCCGTCCAGGCGCAGGGTGTAGACCGGATTGACGAACAGATGCTTGCGACCGGTCTCTGGGTGGGTCCGCACCACCGGGTGGGCGGTCACCGTTTCGCGCCAGTCGGCGTCGTCGCGGACCTGGCTGGTGCGTTTGGCATTAACGTTGGATTGCGGCCCGGCGACGCGAATGTCGCTGTGAATTGCTTGTAACGGTTCCAGCACGGTCTTCATGCCTTCTGACAGCGTTTCGTAGGCCAGGTACTGGTTGGCGAAAACCGTATCACCGCCATAGTCCGGCACCTCGATCGCATAGAGGATTGCGCCCAAGGGTGGCGGGTTCATCATCGAGGTGTCGGCATGCCATTTCTCGCCGGCAACACTGGTGTCACCGGGACGGCGGATCAGATAGACGGTTTCGTTGTCTTCTTGGCCGACATCGTAGTTCGGGTGGATGAAGATCTTACCAAAGCGACGGGTAAATGCCTTGTGCCGGTCGACGGGCAGGTCCTGGTCACGGAAGAAAATCACAAGATGGTCAAGCAGTGCTTGCCGGATTTCGGCAATTGCCCCGTCGCTGAGCTCGTCGGCGACGTTCACCCCGCCGATCTCGGCGCCGATCGAGCTAGAAAGCGGTGTGACCGTGATGTGTTTGTAGTTCGAGTCCATGTCGCGGCACCCTTGCAAGTTTGGCGGTTATCCTAACCAATTCCCGGGCCCGGGTCTCGGTTCTCTCGAAAGCCGGTTGACATACATCAAGGTGCCAGGCGCTCGGGTGCCGTTGAATGCCAGCCCTCGCAACGGATGAGGTGCTGCCATGACCGAAATAGCCGAACCAATCCAGGATGTCGCCCATCTCGGCCATGTCGAGTTGCTGACCCCAAAACTGGAGGAGAGCGAGCGCTATTTCACCGACATCCTCGGCATGGAGGCGGTTCACCGCGAGGAAGCGTCGGTCTTTCTGCGCGGCTATGGCGATTACGCCACTTACACTCTGAAGCTGACTCAGGCCGAGAAGCCCGGCGTTGGTGGCATCGGATGGCGCACTGTCAGTGATGCAGCCCTGGAGCGCCGCGTCGCCGCGATCGAGGCGACCGGACTTGGCCTCGGATGGTCGAACGGCGGCTTCGCGCATGGCCGCGCCTATCGATTCCGCGACCCGGACGGCCACGTTATGGAACTGTATTACGAGCAGGAAAAATATGTCGCGCCGGAGCATCTGAAGTCGCGCCTGCGCAATCAGCCGATGCGCCTTCCGACCCATGGCATCGGCGTCCGGCGGATCGACCATCTGGCCATTCTCTGCCGCGACGTGCCGGCCAACCGCAGCTTCGCCGAAGAGACCCTGGGATTGCGGTTGCGCGAACAGGTGCGGTTTAACGATGGCGCCACCGAGATCGGCTCGTGGATGTCCAACAATGCCGTCCACCACGAAATCGCCTTCGTGCTGGACACCAAGCAAGTCGGCGGACGGCTGCATCATCTCGGTCTCTGGGTCGATAACCGGGAGGATGTGCTGCGCGCCGCCGATCTGTTCATGGAGAACGACGTTTTCATTGAGGCCGGCCCATCGAAGCACAACAACTCTCAGGCTTTCTACATCTATTCCCGGGAGCCGGGCGGCAATCGGGTCGAGATCTATTCCGGCGGCATGATCGTGCTCGATCCCGATTTTGAGCCGGTCGTCTGGAACGAAGAACAGCGCGGCACCGGTGTCTATTGGGGTGCGGCCCTGCCGGCCAGCTTCCTCGACTACGCGACACCGCACACAGAGTGAGAACGGCATCGGGCTGACCCGCTCACGCGGTTGTCGGTTGATCCCGATGGGTGCTCGGTTAGGGTCGGGCGGTCATTGGGATGGAGGTTTCGAATGCCCGACCGACTGCGTTCGTGGCTCGCCTTGCTTGCGCTGTTCCTGGCGGCTTCGCTCGCCAGCCCTTCGGCCGAGGCAGAGCCTGCCTGTGGCGAAGGTGGGCGATGTGCAGTGCCGGATGGCTATTATCTCGCCAAACCGCCGCCGGCTTGGGACGGGCGCTCACCTTTACCGCTGATTGTCTACTTTCATGGCTGGAACGACAGTCCCGAGGGCACCATGCGCAATCGGGCGATGATTACCGGCGCCCATCGGCGCGGTGCGCTATTCGTCGCGCCCTGGGCACGGACCGGTTACTGGCGCCAGATCGGTGACGGTCGGCAGGAAGGCGGGCGTGATGAGCTCGCCTATACCCGGGCCGTCCTGGCCGATATCAAGCGCCGCTGGCCTATTGAAGAAAAACTCGTGTTGGCTTCAGGCTTCTCTCGCGGTGCCTCGATGGTCTGGAACCTGGCTTGCTATGGCGGCGATCTCTTCACGGGATTTGCGCCGATCGCCGGCGGGTTCTGGAACGACACGCCGTCGGAGTGTCCGAGCGGGCCAGTCAATCTGCGCCATATCCATGGGCGCAGCGATGGCGTGGTCGCCTTTAATGCGGTTGGCATCTACAACTCAATGCCGATCCCAGAGGGGTTGGCGACATTACAGCGGTTGAACGGGTGCTCGGAGCCTCCGGACAATCCAATCGCCCACCGCCGGTATCAATGTCAGAGTTGGTCCGGATGCTCTAGCGGTCGTCAGTTGCAACTTTGCTTGCACGACAAGGGTCACCGCATTCCGGCTGAATGGGTTGCCGAGGGTTTTGACTGGCTGAAATCCGTGATGCGATAGGGAGCGGACGCTATTCCGCTGCTTGCGCTGCGTCTTCCTGTTCGGCCAGGTATTTCTCGGCTTCCAGGGCGGCCATGCAGCCCATGCCGGCCGCTGTGACTGCTTGACGGTAGATCTTATCGACACAGTCACCAGCGACGAAAACGCCTTCTACCGAGCTTCGGGCCGTTCCGGGGGACGCGGCCACGAGGTAGCCCTCATCATCAAGCTCAAGCTGGCCCTGGAAAACCTCTGTTGAAGGTGTGTGGCCGATCGCGACGAAACAGCCTTCAGCCGCGATGTCGGTGGTCGCGTCCGATTTGACGTTTCGGATCCGAACCGCTTCGACCCCGTCCATCGCACCTTCACCGCCAAGCAC
>JABIRP010000043.1 GCA_018699735.1 Rhodospirillaceae bacterium
CTGCTCCCACACCTTTCTGTCGTCGAGGCTTCGGCCTTTGTGGCAGCCCCCCTCGCCGGCATGACCTTGGCCCAGCTCGGCGCCGAGGTGATCCGCGTCGACCCGATCGGCGGCGGGCTCGACTACAAACGCTGGCCGGTCTCAAACGAAACCGGCAACTCGATCTATTGGGCCGGCATGAACAAGGGCAAGCGGTCACTCGCGGTCAATACGCGGGACCCGCGCGGCCGGGAATTGATCCAGGAACTTGCGACCCGCCCGGGGCCCGGATCCGGCATCTTGGTAACCACCTTCGGTGGCATCCCCTGGTTGGCGCAAGCCGAGTTGGAGAAGCATCGATCGGATGCAATTTCGGTCGTTATCCAAGGCAACCCCGATGGCTCGCCGGCGGTCGATTACACAATCAACTGCGCGGTCGGATACCCGAACCTGACCGGGCCCGAGGGTGATACCCGCCCGGTCAACCATGTGCTTGCCGCCTGGGACATTGCAACCGGGCTGCACGCGGCGCTGGCGGTTATGACGGCAGCCGATCACCGAGCGCGAACCGGTCAGGGCCAGCGGGTTGAGGCGGCGCTCTCCAATATCGCCATGGCCATGGTCGGCAACCTCGGTCAGATCGGTGAGGTGGCACTGAACGGCGAGGAGCGCGATCCGCTCGGCAATGATCTTTACGGCGCGTTCGGCCGGGATTTCCCGACCAAGGACGGTCGCCGGATCATGGTTGTCGCCATCTCTCTCAAGCAGTGGCAGGGGCTTTGCCGGGCTTGCGGGATGGAAGATGTGGTGGCGGAATTGGAGAAATCCCTCGGCGCTGATTTCGCGGACGAAGGCCAGCGCTTCGAATGGCGTCACGTGCTGAATGCCATGGTCGAGCGCTGGTGCAAAGAGCGAACCCTGGCGGAGATCGGACAGGCCTTCGACGCCGAGGCGCTGTGCTGGGGACCCTATCAATCCGTCACCCAGATGCTGGCTGAGGATCCACGCGCGTCGACCGCCAACACTATGTTCCGCAAGGTCGAACACCCGGGCATCGGCGAGCTGTTGACGCCAGGCTCACCGCTCAACTTTGCCGGCACTGAACGCCAGGATCCGACCCCGGCACCGCTGCTCGGCCAAGACACCGACTGGGCGCTGGCCGACCGGCTCGGGCTTTCTTCGTCCGAGATCGGCAAGCTGCATGACGCCGGCATCGTCGCGGGGCCGGAGTAAGCGGTAAGGAGGCCCTACTTTTACTTCCGCTTCCCGGCTTGGTGCAGCCAAGACCGGGAAGCAGCAGTTGTATGGCACCAAAACACATTGCTCTTTGGCCCGCGAAGTGCTGAAACTCGGGCCAAGTATTGCCATGCCCATTCGACGGGCCCAATCGACGAGCCAGACTATGCAAAACAAATGGTCCGATGCCGAGGCATCCGAGTACGTCTCCCGATACGCCGGCCAAGGCGTGAACGAGGATCTGGCGCTCCGGGTCTATACCTCGCGCCTGCTTGGCCGCGAGCCGGACCTTGTACTGCATGGCGGCGGCAATACCTCGGTCAAGACAGAGGCTCCGGACATCATGGGAGAGCCGACCCAGGTGCTCTGCGTCAAAGGCAGTGGCTGGGACATGGGCGATATCGAACCGGCGGGCTTGCCGGCAGTGCGCCTCGAGCCACTGCGCAAGCTGATCGCGCTCGACGCCCTGTCGGACGAGGACATGGTCAACGCCCAGCGCACCAACCTGCTGGATGCGGCTGCCCCCAACCCGTCGGTGGAGACGCTGCTGCACGCCTTTCTGCCGCATAAGTTCGTCGATCACACCCATTCCAACGCCATGCTGGCGCTATCGGATCAACCCAACGGCGACGAGATTTGCCGCGAGCTGTTCGGTGACCGGGTGGCCTATGTGCCCTACAAGATGCCCGGCTTTGCACTCGCCAAGAGCGGCCGTGAATGCTTCGACGCCGCCATTGCCGGTGGACAGAACGAAGTCGAGGGCATGGTGTTGCTAAAGCACGGCCTGTTCAGCTTCGGCTCGACCGCCAAAGAGGCCTACGACCGGATGATCGATCTGGTCACGCTGGCGGAAGAGCGGATCGAAAGCCTGCGGACCAAAACCATCACCCAGGTTATCAAACCTCCGGCGATGGCCTCCGTTGCCGACGTAGCGCCAATCCTGCGCGGGTTGGTGGCCGAACCGGTCTCGGCCGAAAACGGCGTCTTCAAACGCATGGTGCTTGAGTTTCGCGCCGACGAGCGGATCCTCACCTACGTCAACGGCAGCGAGGTCAACCGATACTCACAGCAAGGCACCGCAACTCCGGACCATGTCATCCGGATCAAGCA
>JABIRP010000325.1 GCA_018699735.1 Rhodospirillaceae bacterium
AAGCGAGGCGATGGATATTGACTGGCCACCGTGGTGGATCACCGCCTGGGCTGCCGGCAAGCTGCCGTGAAAATCGATCGGATCGCCGGTTATCCTGATCTTGTCAGTTGACATCGCTTGGGCATTTTCAGGCGAAATGCCGACAATGCGCATCTCACAGTCATGGTCAGTCGCCTTGATCGCCGCCAGGATACTGTCGAGCTGTGGGTGCCCGTCTGGCAGGTAGGCGACCAAGGTATCCGGCTCCCGCGCGCCGACGCCGCGCGAGACGATATCTTCCGGCATGTCGAAGGGCGCCAGGCGCGTGGTCGTGCGATGGTCGCGATAGGGATCGGCGAAATGGGTGGAGCAGACATAGGTTGCGTCTCCGCGCACCATGTCGACCAGATAGCTCAAGGGCTCGAGATCCCGTTCCGTCAACACACGGTTGATAGTGCTCAGGAGTTCTTGTTCGCGGGCGGCACTGGCTTCGGGAACCTCCTGACGCCAGGGGCGGATTGGCACCATGGGACGGTCTGGTGGTGGAATGGAATAGCCCCTCCCAACTACGATCATCGGCACCTTGCCGCGCGTGGCGAGGCGAAGGCTCGGTGCGAGGTCGCCAATGACCACATCTGGCTTGATCTTCGAGACAAGCTGCGTCCACGCATCGACCCGTCGGCCAACCTCTTCACCGTAAGCGTGGCCGAGCAGGTACAAAACGTCGGCGAAGCTATCCGTCGGAAGACCCCGGATTGCCGGGTCGCTCGAAATCACCGGTTCCGGCGCTTTGATGATTGAGAGACCGGACGGGAGCTCACCGGATTCGGTATTGGCGAAAATCGCCTCGTGGTCTGTTCCCGGAATTGCAATCACCGTGTCGAATTCCGCCGCCCGCAAAGCCGTGGCGATTGGTTCCAGGCGTTCGATGTGACTTCGTCCAGCCAAAAACTCGCAACCCAGCAAGATACGCCGGCGGTCGGTTGATTTCTTTTTGCCTTTACTCAAGGGGCTTGTCCTTAGTCGTTCTGTTTGCGCCACGCCTCGTACTCGGCCCGGGTCTCTGCGTTTGGTGGATAGAGCCCGATTGTGGCCCGGCCCTCTCGCACGCGGTCCTGGATCCAACCTTCAAGCGTCTCCTGCTCAAGACCATCGCGGGCGATCTCGTCGGCCAACGCCCGTGGAATTACCGCCACTCCGTCGCTATCGCAAACAAGAATGTCGCCCGGGATCACCGCCACACCGCCGCAACCGACCGGTGATTGCAGATCACCCGCAGAATGCTCGGCCAGGCTCGCAGGTGCGGCCGATCCGGCACACCAAACCGGGAGCCCGGTGGCGCGAACCGCATCGCCGTCACGCATGGCGCCGTCGGTCACCACAGCCGCGACGCCGCGCTGATGCAACCGCTCCGCCAGGATGTCACCGATGACGCCGGTCTCGGAAACCCCGCGCGCGTCGATGACGAATGCAGAGCCTTCCGGGCATTCCTCAATCGCAACACGCGGCGCATATCCCGGTGCCCCGAGGATCGTCGGATCGCTCAAGTCTTCGCGCAAGGGGATATAGCGCAAGGTATAGGCTTCGGCGACAACGCGGGGCTGGCCCGGTGAAAGCGGACGCACGCCTTTCATGGCGCTCCGCCGGATGCCGCGTTTCATCAACAGAAGCGTGACGGTGGCGGCGCTCACACGCTTCAGGGTGTCGAGGGTATTTGCCTCCATGGTCGGTCTTTCCTTGTCGGTTGTTTCGCCGCATAGTGCCGGCTTCCCGGGACCAAAGACAAGGACTGCCGCCAGATGAATGAACTCACCGGCGCTGAAGCCATGGTACGCATGCTCCAGGCCCATGGCGTGGATACGATTTTTGGCCTTTGCGGCGACACCAGCTTGCCGTTTTATGATGCGCTCTACCGCATTGGCGGCAAAACGCAACACGTGCTGAGCCGCGATGAGCGATCGGCGGCCTATATGGCGGATTGCTACGCCCGCGTTTCCGGCAAGGTTGGGATCTGCGAAGGGCCCAGTGGCGGCGGTGCGACCTACATCTTGCCGGGTGTGGTCGAAGCGAACGAAAGTTCCGTACCGATCATGGCGATCACGACCGATATTGCGGTGTCCTCGCGCGGTCGGTTCGCATTGACCGAACTTGACCAACAGGCGTTGTTCCGACCGCTCTCGAAATGGAACCAGGTGATCGACCGTTCGGCCGATGTGCCCAAGGTGATGCGCGCCGCTTTTCGCGCGATGACCACTGGGCGTCCCGGTGCCACCCATATCGGCTTGCCCTTCGATGTGCAAAAAGGCCCGGTCGACGAGGCGAATGTTTGGGCCGATGAGGCCCTTGGACGCTATCCCGCTTGGCGCTCTGGACCGGACCCGGCAGCGGTCGAGGCGGCTGCCGAGGCCCTGGTATCGGCATCCTTCCCGGTTATCGTTTGTGGTGGCGGCGTGGTGATCTCCGGTGCCGAGGCGGAGCTGTTGCGGCTCGCAGAGGCCCTCGGCTGTGTTGTTGCAACCACGATCAGTGGTCAGGGCTCGATCCCGGAAACCCATCCTCTTGGGCTCGGAGTTGTCGGCTCGAATGGCGGCGTGATTGAGACCCGAGCAGTGGTTGAGAAAGCCGATCTGGTGTTCTTCATCGGGTGTCGGGCAGGGTCGGTGACGACCGAGCGCTGGCAGTTTCCGGCACCCGGATCGGCCAAGGTTGTGCATCTAGACATCGATCCTGCGGTCATCGGCGCAAATTACGAAACCGCGGCAGCTCTGGTCGGGGATGCGAGATTGGGGCTCGCGGCGATCGCGGACGCGGTCACAGAGCTTGCACCGAAGCAGGTGCGTGAGGCCAAGGCCGTCGTTGAGAATGCCAAACGCGCCAAGTACGCGGCCTTCAATGCACTCGCGGAGTCCAACGAAACGCCGATAAAACCCGAACGCGTGGTGGCGACCTTGCGGCGATTGCTGGACGATGATGCGATTATCGTGGCGGACCCCGGCACCCCCTGTCCGTATCTCTCCGGCTTTTACGAGATCCGCGAAACTGGCCGAACCTTGATATCGAACAGGGCACACGGTGCGCTCGGCTATTCGATGGCGGGCGCGGTCGGCGCGTCCTTCGGCCGACCCGGAGTCAAGGTGGTTTCGGTCATGGGTGACGGCAGTTTCGGCTTCACGTCGGGTGAGCTTGAGACGATCGTACGTTTAGGCGTGCCGGTGACCATGATCGTGTTCTCGAACTCGGTCTTCGGCTGGATCAAGGCCGGCCAAAAAACCGGTTTCGAGGAGCGGTACTATTCGGTCGATTTCTCACGTACCGATCACGCCCGCGTTGCCGAGGCGTTTGGCGTCAAGGCGTGGCAGGTCGAGGACCCGAGCAAGCTGGAAGGCGCGCTGAAGGCGGCACTGGCGCACGATGGCCCAAGCTTAGTCGACGTGATTGCACAGCCACTGCAAGACGCCAAGGCGCCGGTCAGTGAGTGGGTCGCCTAGGATGATGCCCTTCTCGGAAATCCTGGAACGCGCAATCGCCCGTCACTCGATGGCCGAGATTGAGGCTCAAATGCCAACGGTATTGTCCCCGGCCGCGCTTTCTGCAACCGGTGACGACCGTTGGCTCGCGACTATGGCCAAGCAGATCTTTCGGGCCGGGTTTTCCTGGAAGGTGATTGATGCGAAGTGGCCCGGCTTTGAAGCGGCGTTCGACGGCTTTGAGCCACGCCGGGTTGCGATGTATGCGGACGAGGATCTTGACCGCCTGCTCTTGGACAAAGCGATCGTCCGAAATGGCCCGAAGATCCGGGCTGTCATCGACAATGCCCGCTTTCTGGTCGAATTGGCCGATCAGCACGGATCGGCTGGCCGTTTTCTCGCCGAGTGGCCGGATGATGACTATGTCGGGCTGTTGGAGTTCCTGAAGAAGCGCGGCGGCCGACTTGGTGGCAATACCGGGCAGATGGTTTTGCGGATCATCGGTAAACCCGCCTTCGTGTTGAGCGAAGACGTGAGCAAAGCCCTCATAATGGCAGGTGTGGTCGACAAGAAGCCGAGTTCAAAGCGTGATATGGCCAAGGCCCAGGCCGCATTCGATGCTTGGGCCGAAGAGACCGGCCGCAACCTCTCGGAGCTCAGCCGGATCCTGGCGATGTCGGTGTGATTTATGGGCGCGTGAACGTCCAGTTCCCATTCATTTCCTGCTTCCCGGTTTGGCGCAGCCAACACCGGGATCTCGGTCCGGAGACTACACCCCTGCGAGATCCCGGCTCGCGCTACGCTTGGCCGGGAAGCGGTTGAGAATCTGTGACTCTGAAATTCACTACAAACTCCAAGTTCACTCCGCCGCTTTCACCTCCGCCGATGCATTTAGCCATTCCGGCGCGTCTCCACCCAGGACCGGCGTTGGGCGTGTCCAATGCGGCGGGGT